>DASPJG010000435.1:0-6589 GCA_035628755.1 Pyrinomonadaceae bacterium | reverse complement strand
TTTCCACGGCGATTCAGGCGCTCGTCCAGTCCGAGATCATCGCGGCTTACGGCCAGCGGCGACGCTACCGGGAGATAAACAAACTGCGAAACCATTTCATCATCTGCGGCGCGGGACGCGTCGGCGCACGCATCATCCGCGAACTGCAACGCCGCGAAGAGCCTTTCATCGTCATCGAGCGCGAACAGCAGCAGGCCGCTCGCTTGCTCGAAGAGGAAGTGCTCGTGCTCGTCCGCGATGCGACGCTCGAAGAGACCCTGCGCGATGCGGGCGTCGAACATGCGCGCGCCCTCGCCGCCTGTCTGGCCGACGACGCCAGTAACGTTTACGCCGTGCTCACGGCGCGCGGGCTGAACGACAATCTGCACATCGTCGCGCGCGCCGTGGAGGCGCAGGCCGAGCCGAAGCTGATCCGCGCCGGGGCAAACCGCGTCATCGCGCCAATCATCATCGGCGGCCAGCGCATGGTGCAGGCTCTCACCAAGCCCGCCGTGGCCGATTTTATCGACTCCATCGCGGCGGAAGACCTCGATCTCGATTTCGAGGAAGTCGTCGTCGCCCCGGCTTCGGCCTACGTCGGGCGAAAACTCTGCGACACCAACATCCGCGCCGAACTCGACGTGGTGATCATCGCCGTGCGCCGTCGCGGCGGCGACATGGTCTTCAACCCGGCGGACGACTCCTGCATCGAAGCGGGCGACATGCTAATCGCCATCGGTCGCGCCGAATCACTCGCGCGGCTGAAAGACATAGCGCAACGCAGCGTATAATTTCAGGCTTCGAGTTTCAAACTCGCTTCAACCTGAACCCGGCGGCTAGTGATTCCCTGCTTTTGACCTGAAACCCGAAACTTGAAACCTCTTTCCCGAAACCATCTAAACCTATGAAAGTTCTCGTCACCGGAGGCAGCGGTTATCTCGGTCTACACGTCTGCCGTTTCTTCAAGGCCGACGATTTTTCACGCCGCGTCGGCTTCGACATTGTTGACCCCTATGATGCCATGCGCGTCGCCAACTACGAGACGGTCATTCACCTCGCCGCGCATCTCGACAAAAGCCCCGAAGCGGCCTCCGAAAGTTTTCGCACGAACGCCGAAGGCACGGCCAACCTGATCTCGCAGATGAGTGAAGGCTCGACCTTCATCTATGCCTCGACCAAAGACGTGTATGGCGCGCACGCCAACAACTACACGGAAGTTCCCGAAAGCTGCCCGACGGATTATTGCGGGCAGTCGCCGCTCGAATGGTCGAAGTTGATTGGCGAACGCTACGTCGAATATTACGCGGCGGCGCGCGGCGTGCGCGCCTGTATCTTTCGCCTGTCGGCAGTCTACGCGCGCCCTTCCGAGAACAACGAGTCGAACTTCGTTACGCATTACGTCGAGGCCGTCAAACGCGGCTGGCCGCTCAGGCTCCCCGGCGGCGGCCAGCCCATGCGCGACATCCTGCACGTCGACGATTTCTCGCGTGCCTGCCGCGCCTTCATGGATTCCGGGCGCGAGCGCGGCACGTACAATCTCGGCGGTGGGCGCGAGCAGGCGACGACCCTGCGCGGCATCGTCGAGACGGTCGGGCGGCTGATTCAAGTCGAACCCGTCATCGAGGAAACCGCGTCAGTGCCGGAACCGGTGCCCTTCAACTACGTCTCCGATCTTTCGCTCGTCAGCGAAGAACTCGGCTGGCGACCGCTCATCGGCATCGAGGAGGGATTGAAAAGCCTCTTGTAAATTCCGCCGCCCCTTTCTTCGCAACTTGGCGCGAAGAAAGAGGCGCGACTCCTTTCCTCCGCAGTCTTCCTTTGCCTCTTTGCGCCTTTGCGTGAGACATTTGTTATATCGTATCGAGGTGCGGTTGGCCGGATCGTAAATGACGCGAACACTACAACCAGAACAGATCAAGCGCGTGGTGGTGCGCGGCGCGAATTGGGTGGGCGACGCCGTGATGACAATCGCCGCGCTGCGCGAATTGCGCCGCGTGCTTCCCGGCGCGCACATCACGCTCGCCACGCGCCCGTGGGCGAAAGGCATCTTCCCGGCGGGCACGGACATCGTTGACGAACTGTTGCTGCTCGACGACGCGCCGCGCGGCTTGCGCGCGACGCTCCGCGAGATCGCCGAATGGCGCGCCCGTCGTTTTGATCTCGCGCTCCTCTTTCCAAACGCCTTCCAACCCGCCTTCATCGCAGCCGCCGCACGCATTCCCTTCCGCGTGGGTTACGCGACGGACGGGCGCGCCCTACTGCTCACGCACCCGCTCGCCGTGCCCGCTTGGCGCAGCGAACAGCACGAAGTTTTTTACTATCTCAATCTCGTCTTTGAACTCGAACGCGCTTTGACGGGCGCGGCGCAATTTGCAGACCGCGAGCCGCAATATCAGTTGCGGGTCTCCGCCGAACGGCAAGCGGCGGCGCGCAATCTGCTCAGTCGTCACGGCGCGCTCAACGAACGCCCGCTCGTCGTGCTGTGTCCCGGTTCGACCAACAGCCGCGCCAAGCGTTGGCCGCCCGAACGCTTCGCCGCGCTCGCAGACCACTTGATGGGCAAGGCCAAAGTCAACGTCGCGCTCATCGGCTCGCGCGAGGAGTTGGACGTGACCGGGGAAGTTATGGCGAAGATGCGGCGTCGCCCCGTCGTGCTCACGGGCGAAACCGATCTGGCCGGGACGGTGGCCGTCCTGAGCATCGCCGACCTGCTCGTCACCAACGACACCGGCCCGGCGCACATCTCCGCCGCGCTCGAACGTCCCACGCTCGTCGTCTTCGGCCCGACGAACCCGGTCACGACGCGCCCCTTCTCCCCGACGGCGGACATCATCCGCCACCCGCCCGATTGCGCGCCCTGCATGCTGCGCGATTGCCCGATTGATCATCGCTGCATGACGGCCATCACGCCCGAAGAAGTTTTCCTCCGCGCCGTCGAGATGCTCGCGCGCCGCGAGTGCGACGCGCACCCCGGCGGCGGCGCGACACACGATGCGACGACGAACCCGGCAGTTGGCGCGACAGCGAATGAACCGCACCCAAAGGCGGGCGAGACGGCGGGCGACGAATCAACTCGCGAAGTCGGCGCGGAGGTGGCTTGATGACGCGCCGCGCCGTCTTCATAGATCGCGACGGCACGATCTCCGAAGAGGTCGGCTACGTCAACCACCCCTCGCGCTATCGCGTCTTCCCTTACGCGGCGGAAGCGATCCGGCAACTCAACGAGGCCGGTTGGCTCGCCATCCTCGTCACGAATCAAGCGGGAGTTGCACGCGGCTACTTCACCGAAGACGTGATCGGCGCGGTTCACACTCTGCTCGCGCAGGAACTCGAACGCGGCGGCGCGCGTCTCGACGCGGTCTACTATTGCCCGCATCACCCGTCGCTCGGCGAGCCGCCCTATCGTTTCGACTGTGACTGTCGCAAGCCCCGTCCCGGCCTGATTCGCCGCGCCGCCGCCGACTTCGAGATAGACCTCGCCGCCAGTTGGATGGTCGGCGACCGCTACAGTGACACCGAACTCGCGCGCAACGCGGGCACGCGCGCCGCCCTTGTCCTCAGCGGCTACGGGCGCGGCGAGTGGGAATACCAGCGCGGCGCGTGGCGACACCAGCCCGATCTCGTCGCGGAGAATTTGTTGGAAGCCGTGCGAGCGATCACAAAAGAGTGACAGGAGAAGAACGTAAATCGTGAATCGTAAATCGTGAATAGATAAAAACTGCTTTCTTCTATTCACGATTTACGATTCACGATTCACGGCTTTTATGATGAGAGAGCGTCTGACGAATCTGGTCGGTGAGTTTGCGAAGCGGCGCGTGCTGGTCGTGGGCGATCTTCTGGCCGATCAGTTTTTATACGGCGAGATCAGCCGCGTGTCGCGCGAAGCGCCCGTGCTGATTTTGCGCCACGAGCGGACGGAGACCGTGCCGGGCGGCGCGGCCAACTGCGCGATGAATCTCAGTTCGCTCGGCGCGCAGGCGATGCTCGTCGGCGTCGCCGGGACGGACGCGGCGGGCGACGCGCTGCTCGACAAACTCCGTGCGGCGGGGGTGGATTGCGAGGGGGTCGTGCGCACGCCCGAAGTCCGCACGACGACCAAGGTGCGCATCCTCGCCGGTCAGGCACACTCGATGCGGCAGCAGGTGATTCGCGTGGATTATGAAAGCGAGTCTCTGCCGGGCGCGCAGATCAACGTTCAACTCGGCGCGCGCTTGAATGAGGCGGCGGCGCGGGCGGACGCCGTCATCATCTCGGATTACAACTACGGCGTGGCGGGCGCGGAGACCGTCGCCACCTTGCGCGAGGTGGCCGGGCGGCGCGGCTTGCCGGTGCTCGTCGATTCGCGTTTTCGCCTGCCGGATTTTGAAAATTTCACTTCGGCCACGCCCAACGAGGACGAGGTTGAACAGGTGCTCGGGCGCAGGCTCTCGGACACGGAGGCGTTGGAGGCGGCGGCCATCGAGTTGCGCGAACGCCTCGGCCACCGTGCGCTGCTCATCACGCGCGGCAGCCGCGGCATGCTGCTGCTCGAAGAGGGCGCGCCGCCGCTCCACCTCGCCCCCATGGGCTTGCGCGAAGCCGTGGACGTGACGGGTGCGGGCGACACGGTCATCGCCGCCTACACGCTCGCGCTCGCTTCCGGCGCGACTTTCGCCGACGCCGCCGACCTCGCCAACCGCGCCGGGGGCATCGTGGTCATGAAACGCGGCACGGCCTCGGTCGAAGCGCGCGAGCTTCTGTCATCAATCGCAGACGGTTTGTAGGGGATGGGCAAGCCTGTAGAATCTGGTTTCCTTATGTACCCGTCCGAGGAACAACAAAAGGCCGGAGCCGTGGCGCGCATCCTTGAGCGCAACCGGCTGGTGGCGCGCGTGGCGATTGCGCGGAAGAAGGGCGCACGCATCGTGTTCGCCAACGGGTGCTTCGACATCCTGCACGTCGGCCACGTCCGCTACCTCGAAGCGGCGCGCGCGCTCGGCGACCTGCTCGTCGTCGGGATCAACACGGACGCGCAGGTGCGCGCGTTGAAAGGCGCGGGTCGCCCGTTCGTCACGGAGCGCGAGCGCGCCGAGGTCATCGCTTCGCTGCGCGCCGTCGATCTCGTCACGATCTTTCCCGAGCCGACGGTCGAAATGCTGCTGCTCGCCATCCGTCCCGACATCCATGCCAAAGGCACAGACTACACCGCCGACACCGTGCCCGAACGCGAAGTAGTGCGCTCCTACGGTGGCCGCGTCGCCATCGTCGGCGACCCCAAAGACCATTCCTCTTCGAACATGCTCCTCCGGCTCAACCGGCCAAATGAAGTTGGAAGCGACGAGAACAGCGGCGAATCGTGAATCGTAAATCGTAAATCGTGAATAGACTTAAGACGGTTTTCTCTATTCACGATTTACGATTTACGATTCACTGCTTTATCTTGTCACTGTCTTATGAAGATTCTCATCGTCAAATTGGGAAGCATCGGCGACATCGTGCATACGCTGCCATCGCTGGCGGCGATCCGGCGAGCGTGGCCGCAGGCGGAAGTGGCGTGGGTGGTGGAGCGGCGGGCGGCGGAAATCTTGAAGGACAACCCTCTGCTGGATCGGCTCATCGAAATCGACACGAAGGCTTTGAGGCGTTGGAGACCGCTGTCTGGGGAGACGCTGTTGGCGACGCGCCAGCAGTTGCAACGGCTCCGCGCCTCAGCCTTCGATGTCGCGCTCGATTTTCAGGGCTTACTCAAATCCGCCGCCATCGCACGCCTCGCCCGCGCTCCGCGCGTCTACGGCTTTGCGCGTCACATGCTGCGCGAACCGGCCAGCCGCTTTTTGTTGACCCAGACCGTTAACGTTCCGCAGGACATCAACGTCATACGTAAAAATCTCGCGCTCACCGCAGGCGCGCTCGGCATCGGCGTGCCTGCGGACGGAGACGATTTCGAGTTTCCCATCGCCGTCTCGCCCGAGCATGAGCGCGAGGCGAGCGATGCGGCGGCGGCTGTCGGCGGAAGATTTGCGATTTTGAACGCGGGCGGCGGGTGGCCGACGAAGTTGTGGAGCGCGGATCGTTTCGGCGCGCTCGCAGATGCGCTGCTCGCCCGACACAATCTACGCTCGCTCGTCACCTACGGGCCGGGAGAGCGCGAGTTGGCCGAGAGCGTGGCGCGTGCGAGCCGGACGGGCGCGGCGCGGCCTGTGAGTCTCTCTCTGAAAGGTTTTTACTCGCTGGCCGGGCGTGCGTCGCTCTACGTCGGCGGGGACACGGGGCCGACTCATCTGGCCGTCGCGGCGGGCGCGCCCATCGTCGGTCTGTTCGGCCCGACCGAGTGGTGGCGCAACGGCAGCCCGCGCGCCGCCGACGTGTGCGTCGAGCGCACGGACATCGGTTGTCGCACGGGCTGCCACCGCCGCTCGTGCTCCGCGTGGGTGTGCATGGACATCGAGGTGGCGCGTGTGGCGGCGGCGGCGGATGAACGGCTCAGGCGCGTGGCCGGGTCGGAGCGTGCGGAGGCATTGACGATTGCGTAGAGGCGGAACATGGGTGCAGCGTTGGCGCGTGCCGCTCGGGTTTTTAGTGGCGGCCATTTTCATCGTGCTGGCGAGGCCGCGCCCTCTGACGCTCGCCA
>DASPJG010000434.1:0-2453 GCA_035628755.1 Pyrinomonadaceae bacterium | reverse complement strand
GTCGGGCCGAGGCTCGCACGCGGAGGCGGAAGGCGCGCCCTTTCCGCGGGAGATGTGAGCTTCGGAGGCCGCGCCCCGAGCCTCGGAGTCGAAAAGCCGAGCCTCCGGAGTCAAAAGTTCGACCGCGGGGGCGGAAGTTTGAGCCTCGGAAGCTAAAAGTCGGGCCGTGGAGGCTGGAATTTGGGCCTCAGAGGCTGGAATTTGGGCCTGAGACGCAGGAAGTCCGCCCTCCGAGGCGGGAAATCGAGCCTCCGAGGCCCAAAATCGGGCCTCAGGAGGTGAACTTTCATGCTCAAAGGGCGGAAGGCGAGACCGCGGACACGAGCGTTGACCGGACGACCTCCGCTCAGACTTCCCCATCCGCCCCGCCCGCTCCGAACTCGTCCGCCGGATCTATTTCCACCTCCGGCATCGGCTCGAACTTCGATCCATCAAACGCCGGCATCTCCGGCTCACCCGCCCCCAACTCCCGCAAATGCCGCCTCGCCCTCTTCAACCCCCAGTGATACCCAAACGGCGACCCGTCACACCACGCGAGTTCATACACCCGCGTCGCCGCCTCGACCGCCGCCACCTCGTTACCAGCGTCACGCTCGATCTGCGCCAGCACATTGCATGCATTCGCGTGGATCAGCAAATATGGCCCACGCTCCGCCGCCTCCCACACGTCATTCAGCAGTTCGCGCGCCGCTTTCACATCCCCCTGCCGCCGCCGCAACTCCGCCAGCGCTACGAGCGCGGGCAGTTCTTCCTCTGCTAGATTCACCATCCGCGCGCGGGTGAGCGCATGGTGCAGCCGTTCGTCAGCGGTGACGAGATCATTCAAGCCCAACGCCGCCTCGCCTTGCGCTCGGGCTGCGATAATGAAATCACGCTCATGGCTCTTAACGTGGGCCAACTCCCACGCCCGGTCGGCGAACGATAGCGCGCCCGCGAACTCGCCGAGCCACAGTGCTCTCCGCGCTAGATAAGAATTGACGACGCCTTCAAATTGACGTTGAGACTGCGCTATAAACAGGCGCAAAGATCGCTGTAGGACAGACTCGGATTCATTCGCAAGACCACGCGCCGCCAGCGTCAAGCCAAGCAGATGCAAACTGACCGCTTCTTGAAAACGATTATCCTGTTCGCGTGTTATGACCAGAGCGCGCCGCGCGGCCATCTCCGACTCGCACAGCACCCCTGACAGCCGCAATGCGTATGACAGGTTGTTCAAACCAGTGCTGAGGGAGTCGTCATTTTTCATCTCCGAATAAATTGCGATGGCGCGGCGAAACAGCGCGGCTGCGCGCCCTAGCTGTCCGCTCGATTGATACCCTATCGCCAGCGAATTGAGCGTGTCGGCTTGAGCTTTTTGCCAGTTCAAATGTGGCAATTGCTCTAATCCGTCAGGGAAGAGCAACTCCAAAAGTTCGATCCGCTGCCGGCCAGCACTCAGACGGAAGTGCGTAGCCGCCTCCAATCGCTCGTAAAAGAGTCCTACGGCATCGTCGTAACGTTCCAGTCCGATCAGCGTGTTGTACAGTTCGATGGTGGGCGTGAGGTCTTCGAGGCTGTTGACTTTGAGATAATCGTCAAGCATCGGTACTGCTTCAAAGTGCGCGTGCAGGCTCGTATAGACACCGCGCCGAGCGTCGTCGCCGAGGCCGCTCCACACCACGCCGCGCACGAGCGGGTGCAGGTCGTAGCGGTTGGCGCGCTTGTCCCAGCCGACTAGGCCGCGGTCTTCCAACTCCGTCAGCACTGCGTCCAACTCGCGCTCGTCGGCGCATGGCTTCCCTTCGCCTATCAGCAACGCGGCCAGCGTGTCGTAGCGGGCGGGCATGCGGAAGGCGGCGGCGGTGCGCAACGCCTGCTGCGCTTGCTCGCCTAGCCCGCGCAGGGCGTGTTCGAGCACATGGTGCATCGCGTCCTGTAGATGCGGGAACTTGGTCGGCTCGAAGCGCGGGTTGGCTTTGCGCCACGCTTCAAAGTTGCCGGGTGCGGGGCGGTAGCGTTTTACCTCACCGGCGAGCGCCTGAATCAGCAAGGGGTGTTTGTCGAAGGTGGCGAAGACTGGCAGCAGCAGGTCGCGTGCGCCGGCGACTTTTAAAGCGCGCCAGAGTTCGACCGCGTCTTCGTCGGTCAGCCCCGTGAGATCGCGCCTGAAACTGCCGGGTGCGGGGTCGCCGCCTTCCGTCTCAAGGTCGGCGGGGTGGAGGCGCGTGCTGACGAGGATGCGCGAGTTCTTCACCTGCGCGAGCTTCTTCAGGAAGCGGCCCGCGCGCGGGTCGGCGGTTTTGCGGAGATTCCTTTGACTACCTACCTGGCTGTCTTCGAGGCGCGCGGCGTCCATGCGGGCGTAGGCGATGAGGATGCGCTCCAGCCCGTCGAGCACGAAGAGGAACGGTTTATTGTTGAGCGCGGCGAGCAGTTGCGTTTCGCGCTCCGGCGCGGGAATCTGTTGAACTTCG
>DASPJG010000433.1:0-2112 GCA_035628755.1 Pyrinomonadaceae bacterium | reverse complement strand
GGCAATTCTTCCAGCAGCACGAACTGCGACGGGATCATGTACTCCGGCAGGCGCGAACGCAGGTAGCCGCGCAGTTCGCGCGCCGTCGGCGGGGCATCCACCCACGCCGCATACGCGATCAATCGTTTATCTCCCGACGCGGCGGAGATCATCTGGACGACGCTCTTGCCCACCGCCGGATGCTCGTCGAGGGCGGCTTCGATTTCGCCGACTTCGATGCGATAGCCGCGCAGCTTGACCTGCTCGTCCAGCCGCCCCAGAAACTCGATGCGCCCGTCGTCCAGATAGCGCACCCGGTCGCCCGTGCGGTAGAGGCGTTCGCCGGGGGCGTCGCTGAAAGGATGAGGGACGAACCTTTGCGCCGTGAGTTCCGCGTCGTTCAAATAACCGCGTCCCACGCCGTCGCCGCCGATATAGAGTTCGCCCGCCACGCCCACGGGCACGCCCTGCATCTCGCCGTCGAGCACATAGACGGTCGTGTTGGCGATAGGCCGCCCGATAGGTACGCTGCGCCCGATCTCGTCGCCGCTGTGCATCCGGTAGCAACACGCGAAGGTGGTCGTCTCGGTCGGCCCGTAGCCGTTGATCAAACAACCCGTTCCGCGCTCCGCCAGCGTCTTGCCGACATGCACCACGCTCAAAGCATCGCCCCCGGCGAGCAACTGCCGCACCCCATTGAGAGCCGCAAGCTGCTGATCCGCCATCTGATGAAACAATCCCGCCGTCAGCCACAGCGTCGTCACCTCGTAGCGACGCAAGGCTTCGCCCAACTCTTCGAGGGTCGGCGTCTGCGGCGGCATCACGACGAGCCGCCCGCCGTTCAGGAGGCTGCCCCAAATCTCGAAGGTCGAAGCGTCGAAAGAGACCGGCGCGAGTTGTAAAAAGACCTCGTCGGCGTTGAAGTCGGCGTAGTCCGTGCCTTTGACCAAACGCACCACGTTGCGGTGTGTGATGCCGACGCCTTTCGGCTGGCCGGTCGAGCCGGACGTGTACATCACGTAAGCGAGGTTGTCGGCTGTCACCTGACCGTGCGGAGGCTGCGCGCCGTGGTGGCGGGCGATCTCCGCGGCATCGCCGGACAGGCAGATGATTTGCGCGTCCACGTCGGCCAGTCGCGGGCGCAGGTGCGGCTGCGTAATCAAGACTGACACGCCCGCATCTCCGGCCATGAAGGCGAGCCGCTGCTCCGGGTAGGAGGGATCGAGCGGCACGTATGCGCCCCCGGCCTTGAGGATCGCCAAGAGCGACACGATGAGATCAACGGAGCGTTCCAGACACACGCCGACGCGCACTTCGGCGGCGACGCCGCGCGCACGCAGGTGATGCGCGAGGCGGTTGGCACGCTCGTTCAGTTCGCCGTAAGTCACCTGCTGCTCGCCGAACGTGACGGCGACTTTGCCGGGATGCGCGGCGGCCTGTGCCTCGTACAGTTCGTGGACGGGCGAGGTGCGCGGGTACTCCGTGCGGGTGTCGTTCCACTCGTTGAGCAGGCGTTCGCGTTCGTCCTCGCGCAGCAGCGACAGAGACCAGACAGGCTGTTCCGGGTTGGCCGTCACGACTTCAAAAACGCGTTCGAGGTGTGCGATCAGACGGCGGATGGTCGCTTCGGCGAACAGGTCTGCGTTGTAGCGCAGCGTGCCCTTGATGCCGCCCCCGTCTCTTCCAGCGAAAGGAAGAGATCGAACTTCGCGCTCATCTCCTCCAGCTCGTGGCTGGCTAAGGTGAGCTTCAACCCGGCGGTTTCGAGAACGCCGCTCGGAGCGTTCTGCAATGCGAACATCACCTGAAAGAGCGGCGTGTGGCTGAGGCTGCGTTCGGGCTGCAACTCTTCGACCAATTTCTCGAACGGCAAATCCTGATGCGCGTATGCGCCGAGCGCGGTTTCCTGCACCTGCTTCAGAAGCGACTTGAAAGTTATGTCGGGCGGCAGCGAGGCGCGCATCACGAGCGTGTTGACGAAAAAGCCGATCAGGTGCTCTGTGGCGACGCGCTGGCGGTTGGCGATGGGCGTCCCGACAGTGCTCTCGCTGTCTCCACTATAGCGCGCGAGCAAGGTCTGCCAACCGGCCAGCAGCGTCATAAAGAGCGTCACGCCTTCGCGGCGGCTCAACT
>DASPJG010000432.1:0-2340 GCA_035628755.1 Pyrinomonadaceae bacterium | reverse complement strand
GATGTTGCGGATATCCGGATAGGCGGAGGTCGGGAGTTGTGTCCACGTCTCGCCGGAGTCGGTCGAGCGATAGACGCCACGATTCGAGCCGACGATCAGGACGTTAGGATCGGAGGGCGACTGCGCAAGCGAGTGCAGGGCTTCCGTCTTCAGTTCCGTTGCCTCACGCCACGTTTCGCCGCCGTCGGTCGTTTTGAAGAACCCGCCCGGCTCTTTGTGCTTGTGCGCGGCGACGTACATGGTCTTCGAGTCGCGCGGGTCAATAATGATGTGGTCAATATAGATGCTCGGGCGATTGAAATTCACGAGACGCGCCCAAGTGCGCGCGCCGTCCGTAGACTGGTAAATCTGCCCGTCAATCGTTCCGAGAAGAAGGTGCTGCGGGTCGGTCGGGTCAATGGTGAGTTCGCGCACGTCGCCGCCCATCGGCCCGGCGACAGACCAACTGAGGGTGCGGTCGGCGGCGTCCTGCGTGGTGTCAATGAAGTGTCCGGCGGCAACGGCAGCTTGCGGCGGCAATGCCAGCGAAGCGATTAAAGTTAAAAGAACGAAATACAGGGATAATTTTTTCATAGGCCGGGTCATCAGCTTCCTTTGTGGCATCTGGCGTTTAAAACTCAAGGGGGGATATTTATACCAGCAACGCGTCGGTGCTCAACGAGCGTCCCGTTACACTTGTCATGGAACATTCGGGAAATCCAACGCACTTTAAGATGCTCAATGCAATCGGGGTAGTTGTACGAAATCTCGCTCCGGTTAGCAGCGAGCAAAAGCGAAGCGGGCGATGCTTCCTGATGAAGAAACATCGCCCGCGCTTCGGTTGAGGTCGCGTGCGGCTCGTTTTGCGGCCACGGCGCGAGCGTTATCTTATTTGGGCTACTCGTCGTCGTCTCGACGCCCGCGTCGGCGCGGCGCGCGTCTTGGCGGGCGAGTAGTTTGCACCTCGCTCGCGTCAACGTTTGGAGACGCTGTGGGCGGTGTCGCGCCGCTCGGCACTAGCCAGAGTTCGGTGGTGGCCTCTTCTCTGAATCCGCCGTCAACTGTGACGAGACGTCCCGGGTCGATGCCGCGCGAGTTCACCAGATAGTTCTTGGCGAAATCGGCACGGGTTTGAGCTTCACCAGCCGGGCCACGGCGTCCGCCGTAGGCGATGATGTAGCCCTGCGCGCCCGGATCGTTCTGCAACTGAATCGCGAAGTTATCCAGACGAGCCTTCTCGTCGTTGCGCGCGATGCGGCCATAGGTGTCAAACTGCTGCGGCTGCGGCGCGGGCGGAATAACTTCCGGCGTCGGCGTCGGCGTCGGTTCAGGCGTCGGCGGCGGCGGGATGATCTCGCAAGTGCAGCGTTCGACCGTCACCGTGGTCGAAGAGAACGCGATACAGCCGCAACCGTCGTCAACTTCCACGGAGGCCGTGTACGTGCCGGGCTGGACGCCCGACAAGTCCCACGTCACGTTTGCGCCGTCGCCCGTGATGCGGCCACCGGTGGTTGACCAGGTGTAGAGCAGCGTGTCGCCGTCAGGGTCAGTCGCGTTAGCCGCGAGTTGAACCGTGCTGCCGGTGGACGTGCAGCCCTCGACCGGACGTTCGCCCGGCGGGCAGTCAGCCGCCAATACCACCCTCGACGGACTGGCCGAAACGGCTGTCGTCGGCGGGTTGTTCGGGACGACTGTAGGAGCGCGCTCGTTGCGCCGTCCAGCCCAGAACTGGAAGATGTAGCCGTGCGGGTCTTGCGAGCGGACGAAGCCGGGCGGGAAGTCCTGCGGGCCACGGTCAGCCAAGAGAGTGCCGCCCTGCTGATTCAGGTGGCCGCGATAAGCGGCACTGAAGCCCATCCAGCGGGTCGGGAAGATGCGAACGCCAGCCAGACCATCAATCGGGTTGTTATGGAAAGCGTTCGGCGTTCTGCCGCCCACATACTGCACCGACTTCAGTTCCAGAATCGGCTGGAAGTGCTTGTTGACGGGGAAGTCCACGCCGACGCCCGCGATGAGTTCATCGGGACGGTCGAGCAGAGCCGCGTCGCCCAGCAACTCGCTTCTCGGATTACTGTTCAGGATGTAACCGACGTTGGCCGAGAGATTGACGCTCCGGCTCAGACGGCCATCGGCGAACAAGACCAGACCGAAATCGCCGAGGCTGCCGCCGGGGCTTGCGCCGCGCTGCAACTGGTTGAAGCCGTTACGGTCATCCGCCGTGTCGGCGTAGAACCGGTAGAACGGGATCAAGCCGATGCCGAACGGATTGTTCGGCCCGGTGAAACGCCACTTGGCGCCGATGGTGAACGTGCTGAACGCCGATTCGCCGTAGAGACGGCTGATGAACGGCGCGTCAGGCAA
>DASPJG010000431.1:0-5519 GCA_035628755.1 Pyrinomonadaceae bacterium | reverse complement strand
ACGAAATCCGGCATCCACAGCTCGGCCTGATCGCGCCCGGCACGCTCAGCACCGAATACTACTGGACATCTCGCTGCTACAGCGTCTTTCGCTTCCGCGCGCCCGGTGGCGAACTGCGCAACTACTATTGCAACATCAACCTGCCCGCGGAGTTTGATGGCAGCGTCCTGACCTTCGTCGATCTGGACATAGACGTGCTGGTCGCACCCGATTTCTCTCTGCGTATCCTCGACGAGGACGAGTTCGCAGTAAACGCGGCGCGCTATGATTATCCCGCAGCGGTACGCGCTGCCGTTCCGCACGCGCTCGCCGAATTGCTCTCGATCATCGAGCGCAGGGATTATCCGTTCGACTGGAGTGCATAGCAGCGGCGACGCGCACGCCGGAACGTTTGGTGTACAATCGCCCTTTACCTCTATCTGATAAATGATTGACGCGAAATCTATGGCTTCAACACGCACCGGGACTGAACAGCAGCCACAGCCGACGAAAATGGAACGCCTGCGCGAGCGCGAACGCCGCGCCGAGGCGGGCGGCGGCGAGGAGCGCATCGCACGACAACACGCGGCGGGCAAGCTGACGGCGCGCGAGCGCATCGCGTTCCTGCTCGACGAAGGGACTTTCGAGGAGTTCGACAAACACGTCGTCCATCGTTCGCACGATTTCGGTTTAGACGAGCAACTCTACCCCGGCGACGGCGTCGTTACGGGCTACGGGCTAATAGATCATCGCCGCGTCTTCGTCTTCGCGCAGGACTTCACGGTCTTCGGCGGCTCGCTCTCCGAGACGCACGCGGAAAAAATTTGCAAGGTGATGGACTTGGCGATGCGTGTCGGCGCGCCCGTCGTCGGCCTCAACGATTCGGGCGGCGCGCGCATTCAGGAAGGCGTCCTGAGTCTCGGCGGCTACGCCGATATTTTCCTGCGCAACACATTGGCTTCGGGCGTCGTCCCGCAGATCAGTTGCATCATGGGGCCGTGCGCGGGCGGCGCGGTCTACAGCCCCGCGATCACGGACTTCAACGTGATGGTGAAGAACACCTCTTACATGTTCATCACCGGCCCCGACGTGATCCGCGCCGTCACGCACGAAGAGGTTTCAAAGGAAGAACTCGGCGGGGCGGACACGCACAACCGCATCTCCGGCGTCGCACATTTCGATGCCGACTCCGACGAGCACGCGCTCCAACTCGTCCGCGAACTCCTCTCTTTCATTCCCTCCAACAACATGGAAGAAGCCCCGCGCGTCCGCAGCAATGACCCGGCTGGACGCCGCGACGAGCGTCTGAACTCCATCGTGCCGGAAGCGTCGAACCAGCCATACGACATCCGCGACGTGATTCATGCCGTGATAGACGACGGCTATTTTTTTGAAGTGCACGAATTTTACGCGCCGAACATCGTCGTCGGCTTCGCGCGAATTGACGGGCGCAGCATCGGCATCGTCGCCAACCAACCGGCGTATCTGGCGGGCGTGCTCGACATAGACGCCTCCGTCAAAGCCGCTCGCTTCGTGCGTTTCTGCGACTGCTTCAATATCCCGCTCGTCGTCTTTGAAGACGTGCCGGGCTTCCTTCCCGGCGTCCGGCAGGAACACGGCGGCATCATCCGCCACGGCGCGAAACTACTCTACGCCTTTGCCGAAGCCACCGTCCCCAAGATCACCGTCATCACGCGCAAGGCCTACGGCGGCGCGTACTGCGTGATGGCTTCCAAGCACATCCGCACGGACATCAATCTCGCGTGGCCGTCCGCGGAGATCGCCGTGATGGGCGCGGGCGGCGCGGTGGGCGTCTTGTATCGCAGGGAGATCAACGAGGCGGAGGATCAGGAGAGTGCGAGACAGGCGCGCATCGCGGAGTTTGAGGAAAAGTTTGCCAACCCCTACGTCGCCGCCGAGCGCGGCTTCATAGACGAAATCATCGAACCGGCGGAGACGCGCCTCAAACTCGCGCGCGCCCTCGCGCTCCTGGAGAACAAACGCGACACCAACCCGCCGAAGAAGCACGGGAACATCCCTCTGTAATCAAAGTAAAACGTTCCGGCAAAACATCTGTGCAAAAGCGAAGAGGCCGTGGAAGGACATCCCTTCCACGGCCTCTTTCGTGTGTGGCTTTGAATGTGTCTAAGCAGCCTTCTGCTGTTGCGGCGCGGGCTTGTTGAGCAGTTCGAGCGCCTTCTTCAGTTGCACGTCTTCGGGTTGCTGTTTCGGAGCGGTAGCCTCCGGCGCGACTTCCCTGCGGTCGCCCGGCTGCGCCGGTTGCGCAATCGCGTCGTCGTCATTGCCGGTCAAATCCTCCGGGTCGGTCGCCGCGGCCAACTCAGGCCGCTTCACTTCCACCGTCGGCGTAACGCCCGCCCCGATGAACGACTTGCCTGCCGACGAAGCCCACTTGACCGTCGTGAGCAGCAGCCCGTCGCCATTGCGCAAGGGGAACAATTGCTGCTCCGCGCCCGCGCCGAAACTCTTTTCGCCGACCACCTCGCCGCGCTTGCGTTCGATGAAAGCCGATGCGATGACCTCCGCCGCGCCCGCCGTGCCGCGATCAATCAACACAGCCACGGGGCCGTCGAAGATGGCGAGTTTGGGATCGGCGTTGAAAGTCTTGAGGCTCTTGTTGCCGCGCCCGATGGTCTGCGCCAGCGCGCCGTCCTTGATGAACAAATTCGCCACCTTGACGCCCTCCGCGAGCGAACCGCCCGCGACGCCGCGCAAGTCCAGCACCAACTTTTGCGAACCCTGCTTCTGCAATTCCTGCACGCGCTTCTGCACGATGGCCGCCTCGCCCTCCGCCAGACTATTGATGCGCACCACCCCGACCTTCGCAGCTTCCACACGCGTCTCGACACCCGGCGCTTGCACCGGCGCGCGTTTAATCGTCAACGTGAGCGGACGCGTCGCTGCGCGCAGGATGCGGACTTTAACTTCAGTGCCCGAAGGGCCGTTAAGAAGTTGCTTGGCATCGTAGAGCGAGATGTCGCGCGTCGCTTTGTTGTCTATGTATTCGATGATGTCTCCGGCCTGCACGCCCGCCTGCTCCGCCGGGCCGCCCTTCAGCGGCGCGATCACGTAGAGGTAAGAGGCCACCTGCGAAAGCTCCGCGCCGATGCCCGCCTGCCCCTTATCCAACCCGACGCGGAAATCGCGCACCTGATCCACCGTCAGGTAGGTCGAATACGGGTCGAGGCCGTAGGCGAGACCGCGCAGCGCGCCAGCGCGCACTTTGTTCAAATCCGGCTCGTCAACATAATCGTCGTGGATATGCTGGAGGACGCTCTCGAAAATTCGTAGTTGCGCGCCCGGGTCGTTCTGCTGTTGCGCGCGTGTATAGATCAGACCGCCGACCACCGCATAGAGCGCCAGCGTGGCGGAAAAAACCACTACGATAAACTTACTGCGAAATGACATCGTTCACCTCTAGAAAACTTTTGCGCCGGATTATTCCAACACCCTCGAACCTCATTGCCCGACAGGCTGGAAGTGATGATACAGTAGCAATCTGATGCGTCGCAAGACAGTCGGGACTGTTGGCCTCGCGCCGGACGGCTGCCATATACTTCGTAGGTCTGCGATAAGATCGAATTGCCGGATTCAATATTTCCTAAAACCGACGACGTGGCGCAGCCGCCCAACATTAAAGGCCGACTGCTCGCCCTCGACCTGGGGACGAAACGCATCGGCGTCGCCGTCAGCGACGAGTTGCAGTTGACGACTCAACCGCTGCCGCCGCTCGGTCGCACAAATTGGAAAAAACTGCTCCGGCAAATCTCAGACTTGCGACACAGCTTTGACGCTCAAGGGGTGGTTATTGGTTTGCCGCTCAATCTGGATGGCACGGAAGGCGACGCCGCCCGTGAGGCGCGACGCATCGCGCGTAATCTCTCCCTTTCGCTAGACCTCCCGGTATATTTGCAGGACGAGAGGCTCACCTCGCACGCCGCCGAAGAGTCTCTGCGTGAGGAGGGCGTGCATGGCGCAGAACTAACGGCGCGGCTCGACAGCGAGGCCGCCGCCCTCATTTTGCGGGATTTCATCGCCCAACAAGAAAGAGGCTGATTGACCTTGAACCCGGCTCTCAGCGAGATGCAAATTTGGCTACCTTAACCTGTATCACTACTATAATTACGGCATCTGAGTTAAACTAATCGCTCATGAAAATTTTTCGCCTTTTAGCCATTCTCGCAATCATTTTGGCCTGTGCCGGGGCGGGCTTTTCCTTCTGGCTCTATCGCGAACTCCATAAGCCCCTAGCGCATCCCCTCTCGACCCAGTATATCGAGATTCCGCGCGGCTCGACGCCCGACCAGATCATCTCGCGCCTTTCATCCTCTGGCGTTATCAGACGCGTATGGCCGCTGCAACTTTATATACGCTTTAGCGGCGTCGCCCCGCGCCTGAAGGCCGGTGAGTATCGTTTCCCTTCACCCATCTCGCCTCTCGGGGTATTGCGGAAACTGGAAGAAGGCGAGCAAAGGTTGGCGCGTTTTACCATCATAGAGGGCTGGACGCGCTGGGACATCGCCGCCGCGATGGCACGTATTCCCGAACTCAAACTCGCTAACGCAGAAGAAGCCCTCGCGTTGATGGACGACACGAGCGACATACGCGACCTCGACCCGCAGGCCAATAATCTTGAAGGCTATCTCTACCCGGACACTTACAGTTTCCCGCCGGACACCACGGCGCGCGGGATGATCGCTGCGATGGTCAAACGCTTCCGGCAGGTCTGGCGCGAGCAACTAGGCGAAAAACCCATCCCTTCGAATCGAACGCCGAGAGAGATAGCCACCATCGCTTCACTCGTCGAGACCGAAGCCAAGTTGAAGGAGGAGAGGCCGCTCGTGGCGTCCGTCATTTATAACCGTCTCAAGATCGGCATGTCACTCGGCATTGATTCATCTGTCATTTACGCGTCGAAGCTCGCGGGCAAATGGAGGAATGACGGAAAAGTTTACCAGAGCGATCTTGATCGTGATTCCCCTTACAACACGCGCAAGGTGCGCGGTCTCCCGCCCGGGCCAATCGCTTCGTTCGGCGCGCGCTCACTGGAAGCGGCTCTACGCCCCGCCGAGACAGACTATCTCTACTACGTGCGCGAGCCTTCGCGCGACGACGGCGCGCATAATTTTTACAGCAATGAAGCCGACTTCCAGAGAGGTGTGCAAGCGTTGCGTGCGTGGGAGAGCCAGCGCGACGCCAAGGCCGCGCCGGCGAACGCAAACAATTAAGGGTCGGATTTGAAGCGCTCGCCAGCGCACACATTTCTCCGATTGAAACTCCGTCTTGAAAAGACTCGGACGTTGTTTTATTCTCACTTCGTCTCCCGTCGAATCGAAACAACATGCACCGAGGCTCACGCGGGTGAGACCGAAAGGTTAGTGATGAAGAAAGTCTTAACCCTCTCAATGTTTCTGCTCCTCGCTGTCTGCGGTGTCTCCGCTCAGGAGAAGGGTGTCGACAGGCAGAACGACCGCATACGCGATTCAGGCACAGACCGCGCGCCGGGCAACAACGGCGTG
>DASPJG010000430.1:0-6438 GCA_035628755.1 Pyrinomonadaceae bacterium | reverse complement strand
GAACATGGGGACGCGCGTGCCGTCCTTGCTCTTGTAGAAAACCTGTTTCGTTTCGTACTGGCCGGGGTCGAAATCAACTTTCGGCTGGCGGAAGAGCGTGCTCTTGCCCGTCGTTAGGTCGTAGCGGTAGATGGGATAGGGCGTCGTGAAACTGCCGTAGGCGTAGAAGGTCTCCTTGTCCGTGCGCTTGCCGCTGAAGCCGGAGGCCGAGCCGAGGCCGGGCAACTCCACCTCGCGCACGAACTTGCCGTCGGTCTGGTGAACCCGCACCTGCGAGTGCGCGTCCTTGAGATAGGAGACGATGAACATGTTGTTGACGACGTTCGCGCTTTCCATCGTCTCCGCCGCTTCGGGGATGACGACTTTCCAGTTCGCGCGTTCGGGCTTGCGCGTGTCAACGGCGATCAGTTTGTAGCGCGGCGCGTCCCGGTCGGTCATGAACCAGAAGACCGCGCCGTCGTTGTCTATGAAGTTGTAGGCGGCGTCGAAATCGTCGAGCAGTTTGACGACCGGCGAGTTGGGCGTCTGGAGGTCTTTGTAGTAGATGCGGTTTTTGGCGTCCGTGCCGACCCAGACGTGGATGACGAGATAGCGGCCATCTTCGGTCACGTCGCCGCTGAAGCCCCAGTCCTTTTGATCCTTGCGCTCGTAGATGAGCGCGTCGTCCGCTTGCGGCGTGCCGAGGCGGTGATAGTAGAGTTTCTGAAACTCGTTGACGCCCGCCAACTGGCTCGCGCCCGCCTTCGGTTCGTCGAAGCGGCTGTAGAAGAAACCCTTGCCGTCCGCCGTCCACGACGCGCCGGAAAACTTCACCCACTTGATCGTGTCGGGGAGGTCTTGGCCGGTCTCGATGTTGCGCACGCGCCACTCCGCCCAATCCGACCCCGAAGCCGACAGCCCGTACGCCATCAACTTCCCGTCGCGGCTGATGGCCGTCCCGGCGAGGGCGACCGTGCCGTCCGCGGAGAGCTTGTTCGGGTCGAGGAGGACGCGCGGCTCGTCCGAGAGCGAGGCGACGGTGTAGAGCACGCTCTGGTTCTGAAGGCCGTCGTTCTTCGTGTAGAAGTAGCGGTCGCCTTCGCGGAAGGGGATGCCGTAACGCTCGAAGTTCCAGAGCTTCGTCAGACGCTCCTTGATCTTTTGACGCGCCGGAATCTGCGCGAGGTAGGCATCGGTCAGGCGGTTCTGCGCTTCGACCCAGGCCTTCGTGTCGGGCGAGTCCAAATCTTCGAGCCAGCGATAAGGGTCTGCGACTTTCGTGCCGTGATAATCGTCAACCTGCTCGGCCTTCTTCGTCGCCGGGTACGTGAGCGGCTTCGACGCCGCGCTCTCCGTCGCGCCGTCGGGGGTGGCTTTCTGCGCGAGCGCGGGCGTTAGTGTTTGAGTTAACAGCATGATGACTAAAAGGAGACGCAGCGCGAACGCGCGCGAAATATCGAGAGCGGCCATCTTTTATTTCCTTTCCATGTGCGAGCATGCAAGGCAACCGACGAGGTTGGGAATGCTGGAGAGTTTTCTAAGCGAAATCGTTTACTAAGTCAAACCGACGAAACGTCGAAGTCCGGGCGTTGAATGAAAGGCCGGAGGGCTTTAGTTCATCGTTCATCGTTGCGGCCTTCGACGTTGTTTTTCTATCCGCCGAAGCTTCGCCTGAACAGGTAAGACATCTTGACAAAGAAGGTGCGCCCGTTGCGGCGGAAGCCGGGTTCGAGTTGACGGCCAAAGGGGGAGAAGGTGTTGAGGTTGGCGTCGTCGTTGTAACCGGCGTAAAAGGCCGTGCCGGGGTTGGGCGTGTAACCCAGTAGGAACTGGCCGCGCGCGCGCCTCGGCAGCGACTCGTAATCAATGCGCGCCCGCGCGAAGAGGAAGCGCGTGAACTGGTAGGTGGTGCGCCACGAGAGCAGGTTCACGTCAAAGGCGACGAGGTTGGTGTCGTAGCGGCGCAGGCGGTTCTTGGTGTAGTCGAGCGTGGTGCGCAAGGCGTTGGTCGGCTGGTAGGCGAACGTGCCGCGGAAATCCAGGAGGCCGCCGCGCCCGGGGTCGAGCGGCGCGTTTGGGTCGAGCAGCGCGCCGGGGCTGACGCGCGGGAAACGGCGACCCGCGCCGAAGTCGAAATCGAAATGGCCGTCGCGATAAACCGCGCGCCAAGTGACCGAGTATTTCTTGTTGGGGCGATAACCGCCGAAGAGAAAATAGTGGTTCTTGCGCGAGGAGCGTTCGGAATCTTCGCCCGCAAACGCGCCCGCCTGTCGCGCGGAGCGGCGCGCGCCGAACTCCTCTTCGATCAGACGCTCGTAGGCATACTCGTAGGCCGCGCCGATGTTGAACTGCTTCTGGAAAAAGAACTGGAAATTCGTCTCGCTCTCCCAAGCCTGGCTGCGCCCCTGAAAATCGTGACTGATGAAAGAGAAATTGTGGACGTGCCAGTTGACGAGCGTGGCCTTCGGCTTCGGCGTCGTGTCGTAAGAGGTGTAGAAGCTGTGGAAGTTCGTGTTGGTGCGCGAAGTGAAACCCGCCTCGGTGCGGTAGTCTTGGGTGAAGCCTTCGCTGTAATACTCGTAGCCGAAGTTGCGACCGAAATGCGAGTAGGCCGCCGTGTAGCCGAGGCCGCGCCCGGTGCGCAGTTCGTCTTGGTCGAGGTTGGGGTTGAAGAAGTCGCGGTGCGAAGTCGTGCCGACGAGGGAGAAACTGACGGTGGTCTGCGGGTCGAGTTTGAAGCGGCCATCAACGCCGCCCGTCTGGTTGTGCAGTTCCTTGAACTGGTAGGAAGTAGCGACCGCGCCGATGGTGTTCTCTTGCCCGACGTTGCGGTTGAGACGAAAGACACCGATGAAGGCGTTTTTGTCGAGGAAGCGAATCGCGCCCTGTGGCTCGCCGGGGCGGCGACGTTCCTCGGCCTGAATCGCCAGCGTGCGGTCGTCTGCGGAGAAGTTGCCGGGGCCGTTGTCGCTCGCCACGAGGAAGCCGTAAGTGTTCGCGCCGCGCCGTCCGGTCAACTTCAAAGCGATGTCCGGGTCAACGACGGCGCGCGTGTTGACGACGCCGAGCGGCGTCTGAAAGATTTCGATGCCTTCGAGAAAAAACGGTCGGCGTTCGGGAAAGAAGATCGGGAAACGCTGGTTGGTCGTGACGACCAATTGATCCGCCTCGACCTGCGCGAAGTCCGGGTTCAAAGCGAGGTCGAGCGTCATCGTCGGCGAGATGGCGAACTTGCCCGTGAAGCCGGGGTCTAGTTTGATCGGCTGATTGACGAAGCGTCCCGGCTCGACGAAACCGGGCGGACAGGTATTGGGCGGGCAGGTGCGCACGCGCCGCCCCTCTTCCGAAAGCGTCAGGCTCGGAATGAAATCAATGGTGCGCTCGGTGGAGATGTTCTCGATCCCGGTGATGTGCCCGGCCTGATTCAAGAGGCCGTTGATGTCGCGCGAGATCGGCATCCACGAATCGGTCTCATTGTTGAACCGCTGAATCTGGCGAAAGACCTGCACGCCCCACTGCTTGTCCTTGCCCGACTCGTATTTGAGCGATTTGAACGGGATCGCAACCTCGACCACGTAGCCGTCCGAGGTGAGCGCGCCCTTCGATTCCATCACGAGGTCGAAGCTGAAATCCACGCCCTGCCCTTCGGTGCGGATGCCGTCCTGCTGGATGCCGAACGGGTTGAAGACGAGCACGTAAGCCTTGCGCCGGTCGTTGAACGTGTCGAGCAGGACGCGCACGCTGTCTTCGGCGGTGAGCACGTCGTCGCGCTTGGCAACCGTGGCGCGCACCTTGCCCGGCTCGTCGTGCGCGTGAAAGGCGATGTAGAGCGTGCGCGAGTCGTAGGCCATGTATACTTCCGTGGCAAGCGAGGGCGCGATGTTGTCGCCGGGGCTGATCTGGTAGAAATCTTTGAGCACGGCGGCCTGCCGCCACGTGTCTTCGTCCAGTTTGCCGTCGAGTATGGGCGGACGTTCTACGCGCGGGATGCGCACGGGCGCGGCCTTCTCCGGCGGCAATGCGACCGAACCTTTGGCGACCTTGAGCGGCACGGCGGCCTTGCTCACGGACGTCGTGCCGCGTTCGGGCGCGACCGCTCCGGCAGATGTGCCGACGGTCGTGAGCGGCTGCGTGCCCGCGTTGTCGGCAGGCGCGACGGGCTGACCGCTTACAACCGAATTTTTCTTCTCGTCAACCGGCGCGCTCGCGGCGGGCGTCGGCGTCGGCGCGGGGGCGGTCTGCCCCACTTGCGCCGCGGCGACGACCAACTGGCACGACAAAACGCACGCGCACGCTAACAGAGCCTTTATTCCCATAAATTCCCTTGAAGCTGACGGATTCCGAGCAAATAGCTCTTTAGTTTTTCACTTCACACAAGCGGCCTCGGCTTGTAAGAGTGCGCGACGGGCGGAAAGTTTCAGTAAATTTGGTGAGCGGTGTGCGGTAGACGGCGAATGGAATTAAATCCGCTTTGATCCATTCGCCGTTTACCGCGCACCATTGACCAATCAAAAGCTGCGCCGGAACAGGTAAGACGCTTTGATGAAGAAGGTGCGACCGTTGCGGCGCAGGCCGGGTTCGAGTTGGGCGGTGAAGGGGTTGTAGCCGTTGCGTTGCAGGTCGTCGTTGTAACCGGCGTAGAAGGAGGTGCCGGGGTTGGGCGTCCAGCCGAAGAGAAACTGGCCGCGCGCGCTCGTCGAAAGCGTGCCGTAGTCAAGGCGCGCGCGGGCGAAGAGGAAGCGCGTGAACTGGTAGGTGGTGCGCAGCGCGTAGATGTTGTCGTCGAAGGCGACGAGGCCGTTGTCGCGGCGCGTGAGCCGCGCCTTGACGTAGCTAAAGGTCGTGCGCCACGCGGTCGTCGGCTGGAGCGTCACACCGGCGTCAATGTCGAAACCGTTGGCCGAACCGGGGTCGAGCGCGTCGAAGCAGACGCCGGGCAATGGAATCGCGTTTCCGTTCTCGTCCTTCTGCTCGACGCAGCGTCCTTCCGCGCGCGCCTGCCGCACGGCGACGGCATAGGGGCTGACGCGCGGGAAATCAGGCCCCGCGCCGAAGTCGAAATCGAAGATGCCGCGCCGCGTGCCGGTGAAGAAGTAGGCGTAGAACTGTTTATTGAACTGCCGCTCGGCATAGACGAAGATCGTCTTCTGCCGCGTCTGTCGTTCGGAATCGTCTCCGGCGAACGCACCGGCTCTCCCGGGCGCGCGGCGCGAGCCGAACTCTTCCTCGAAAACGCGCTCGTAGCCGAAGTTCGTGCCGATCTGCACGAAGGTTTGGTGCGCGAAACTGAAGTTGTAATTCGTGCCGTCGATCCAATTCTGGATGCGCCCCTGCCAGTCGTAATCAACGCCCGTGAAGTTCTGAAAGCGGAACGAGGTGAGTATGGCTTTGGGGTTCGGCTCGGTGCTCAGGCGGAACCCGAAGTTGATGTTGTTGGTGTTGGTGCGGCGCGTGAAGCCCACGTCGGCGCGGTAGTCGCGCGTGCGACCGTTCGCGCTCAGGGCATAGCCGAAGTAGCGTCCGGTGTAGTCGAGCAGGTAGTTGTAGGCGAAGCCGTTGCGGTTGCGGTAGGTGGTCTCGTCGGTGGCGAGATTGCGGAAATGGTTCTTCGAGTTCGTGCCGATGATCTCGAAGGTCGTGAAAGTCTTCGGGTCGAGTTTGAAACGGGCGTCCACGCCGACGAGTTGATTGTGACGCTCGGTGAAGTTGTAGGTCGTGGCGAACATGCCGACGCTCGACTCTTTCCCCACGTCGCGCTTCAAACGCAGCACGCCGATGAAAGCGTTTTTGTCCACGAAGCGCGCGAAGTTCGACTCGACGAATTGCGCGCGGTTCAGGCGGGCGTTGAAGTCCTCTTCGCTCTCGTTTGCCCCGCGCGGGCGGCGCAGGCGCAGCACTTCGAGCGCATTGTCTTCGCGCTCCTCGTCGTTGAAATTGCCGGGGCCGTTGTCGGAAGCGAGGATGAGGCCGAAGGTGTTGCGGCCACGCTTGCCCGAGAGTTTGACGGCGTAGTCGGGGTCAACGATGGCGCGCGTGTGGACGACCTGACTCGACGTGTCGAAGATCTCTTTGCCTTCGAGAAAGAACGGTCGCTTCTCCTCGAAGAAAATGGGGAAGCGTTGGTTGGCCGTGACGACGGTTTGATCCGCCTCGACCTGCGCGAAGTCGGGGTTGTAGGCGAAGTCGAGCGTGACGGTCGGCGTCAGCCCGAACTTGCTGGTCACGCCGAAGTCGAACTCAACGGGCTGGTTCAGCATGCGACCGGGGCCGAGTTGCGGCGTGGCTTCTAGGCCGCCGGGAAAGGGCGTGGGCAGAAACGTGCGCACGCGCCTGCCCGTCTCGGAGGCGGTGAAACTCGGAATGATTTCGAGCGTGCGCTCGGTGGAGATGCCTTCGAGTCCGGTGAATTTCCCGGCTTGATTGAGATTGCCGCTGATGTCGCGCGAGAGCGGCATCCAC
>DASPJG010000429.1:0-3154 GCA_035628755.1 Pyrinomonadaceae bacterium | reverse complement strand
GGCCTACGGGACGCTGACGCTCCGGCGCAAGTTCACCAACACGACGGGCATAACAGTCACGCGCCTGCGCTTCCGCGTGGTTGACATCACGACTTCCGGCAGCCCGAATCCGTCCGGCAACCCGCAGGCCGACCTGCGAGTGCTCAACTCGGCGGACGCTTCGGTCGAGACGAGCGGGGGCACGATCACGGTGAAGGGAACTGTGGTCGAGCAACCGCCAACGCAAGATTTGGGCGGCGGGCTAAACTCCAGCCTGACGGTTCAGTTGCCGGTCGGCGGCTTGCCGAACAATTCAAGTATCAACGTGCAGTTCGTCTTGGGCGTCCAGCAGGAGGGCAACTTCCGCTTCTTCGTCAACGTGGAAGCCTTGCCCGCGCCGCCGACGGACAGCCCCGGGCTAGCCGTTCAACCCTCACGGAAAAGTGACAGCATGAAGGCTGACGGCGCAAAGGAGCACTAAACGGGACGATGTAGCTGACCCGTTCGCCTCGCCGCGCGGTTTGAAGAGAAGACGCCGCCTGAACAATTAAGTTTCAGGCGGCGTCTTCGGGTAATGTTGCAAAGAGTAATTCGAGGCGCGAAAGTTCTTCGATAGCCTTTCGTTCAGGCAGTGATCTGAAAGAGCGAAGCGACAAACTTCTCCTGCCCTTATGCATCACTTCCTAGCAATTTTTTGAGATGAGCCGAAGTGGGGATTATAGACGTAGAAGCGATTCCCGCAACACATCCCTTCAAGGTGGTAGTGTTGCAAGAATAGTCTTTCTAGTATTATCTCTCCATCAGATACTCTCAACTCATCTCATTGAGACTGTTCATGAAGCAAAACTCCTTGCCCTTTAAGTGGCGCCATTTCGAGCCCACCCTGATTCTTTTATGTGTCCGTTGGTGCTGCCGCTACTAACTCTCCTATCGCGATGTTGAAGAGATGATGCGCGAGCGCGGTCTCGATATAGATCACTCAACCGTATTTCGTTGGGTTCAGAGGTATGCCCGGAAATAAATAAACGCATCCGACCTCATTCGAGGATGAGCGGCACGTCCTTCCACAACGCAGCCCTTCAATGAGCTTCACGGACTACTGGACGAAGCGCGATAGAGTTATGAAGGCACAAAAGATGTGAAAATTTATTCCTCTTCGTTGTTAATAGCCCGCCGCCGTGCACGTTTTTACTTGTAGATAATGGTGTAAACAAGCTGCCCGAAATTACCGAAGAGATGATCCACGATCAGCCGGAGGACGCCTGCCCTCCGTCAGGCAGCTCGTGCCACTTCCATGACTTTCCCTAAAGGAGTCTGAAGACAAGGTTATGAAGAAGCTCTCCGCAATCGCACTCCTGCTCGCGCTCGCGTTCGCCTTCACGGCGGCGTGCGCGACGAAGGCTTCCGACACGCCGGACGCGAAGGCCGCGCTCGCCATTGGAGCCGCCGCCCCCGACTTCACGCTGCCCGACGCCGACGGCCGCGCGCACTCGCTCGCCTCGCTCAAGGGCAAGTCGGGCACGGTCATCATCTTCATCGCAACCGAGTGCCCGTACTCGAACGCCTACAACGCGCGCATGCAGAAGCTCGCAGACGACTACCGCGCGCGCGGCATTAACGTTGTCGGCATCAACTCGAATTCGACCGAGCTGGCCACCGAAGTCAAGCAGCACGCCGCCGCCAACGGGCTTAACTTCACCATCCTGAAGGACACCGGCAACCAGATCGCCGACCGCTACGACGCGCAGGTGACGCCCGAGGCCTACCTGCTCGACGCCTCCGGCAAGCTCGTCTACTACGGCCGCATCGACAACTCGCGCTACGGCGTCATGGTCACCTCGACCGAGTTGCGCGACGCCATCGAGGCGACGCTCGCCGGCAAGCCCGTCGAGAAGGCCGGGGCCAAGGCGTTCGGGTGCTCCATCAAGCGCGTGTAAGAGAGGAAGGCTGTACGGGAATGACGAGGGGACTTCTGACGGCGGCGGCGCTCTGCGCGGCGCTCGCCTGCGCGGCTGGACTCGCGTCCTCGTGTGCCGGACAGGATGCTGTGCCGAAGCAGGGCGCGGCGAAGCCCGCGGCCAAGCCGCAGGGCGGCGCCGCGAAGCCGGAAGGCGGCAACGTGAAGGCGGCGGCGGCCGCCCCGAAGGTGACCGAGATCAAGGAGGCAGACCTCAAGTCTCTCCTCGGCGCGGGCGCTGGCCGCGAGCGCCCGCTGCTCGTCAACTTCTGGGCGACGTGGTGCGTGCCCTGCCGCGAGGAGTTCCCCGACCTCGTCGAGATTCGCGGGCAGTACAGCCCCGACACGCTGGACTTCGTCCTCGTCTCGCTCGACGACCCTTCGGACATTGGCAAGGCCGTGCCGGAGTTTCTGGCCGAGGCGCGGGCCACGGCCTTCCCCTCTTACCTTCTGAACGCTGACGACTCGGACGCCGCCATCAACCTCGTGGACCCAAACTGGCGCGGCGAGCTTCCCGCGACCTTCCTCTACGACCGTTCGGGCGCGCTCGTCTTCAAACACAGGGGGCGCGTCAAGCCGGCGGAGCTGCGCAACGCGCTCGACGAGGCGCTCAAAGAGAAGACGCCGGACGAGGCCAGCGCGCAGCAGTGAGAACGGTAGTGTTGCAAAAAATATTTCAGCTCCAATTTGTAGGAGTACAGCGTGTGGGGACACCTCAATAGCTGGTGTAGCTGGAAATTATTTGCAACACTACCCGCTGCAGAGCTATCCATCAGGCAGCGATCCCAAAGAGGAGCCCAGTGATGGGCTGACCTCAAAGAACTGTTAACCTCACCACTCGAAAACCATTTCAGTTCAGTTGTTTATGCCTGCGTAATCATCAAGTTTCAAGGAATCTGACAGCCTGAACATAAAGCTTTACAGGTGCAGTTAGTAGAGTTCCATGTGCCGCCGTTTATCTCGCATTGCTGCGCGGAGGTCGAGGAACGGACGTGCAAGGTCAGGCGAAGTTCGTCTTGAACCTCTTTCAAGTCGCGGCATAAAAATAATGACCCTAACGACATCTCGCGCCTCAAAATAATCTTTGCAACACAACCTCGGAGACTGTCTCCTGGACTCGCACGCCGGTGTGCGTGCGACGGCATCGTAGAGCGATCATAGCGGCTCCTCTCAGGACGTTCTTCGTCGAATGACCCTTACGGTGCGGGCGCGAAGCCC
>DASPJG010000428.1:0-3610 GCA_035628755.1 Pyrinomonadaceae bacterium | reverse complement strand
GTGAAATACATGGTGGCGCGCGTGGACACGGTGCTGCGCGAAGAGTTGAACGTGGCCGACGGGCTGGCGAACGAGTCGGTGTACGTGCTCGACCCGTGTTGCGGGACGGGCGCGTATCTGGTGGAGGTGTTGCGCCGCATTCAGGAGACTTTGCAGGAGCGGGGCAAGGACGCGCTCGCGGGTGATCATCTTAAGAAGGCGGCGATGAATCGCGTGTTCGGGTTCGAGATACTGCCCGCGCCGTTCGTGGTCGCACACCTGCAACTCGGTTTGCTGTTGCAGAGTTTGGACGCGCCGCTCGGCGAGACGGGCGCGGAGCGCGTGGGCGTCTACCTGACGAACGCGCTGACGGGGTGGGAGCCTGCGCGCGAGCCGAAGACGCGCCTGCTGTTCCCGGAGATGGAAGAGGAACGCGACCGCGCCGAAGAGGTCAAGCGCGAGCGCAAGATTCTCGTCGTGCTCGGCAACCCGCCTTACAACAGTTTCGCCGGGACAAGTCCCGCAGAGGAGCAAGGGCTAGTCGAACCGTACAAGGAAGGGTTGATTTCCAAATGGGGCATTAAAAAGTTCAATCTTGACGATCTATATGTCCGCTTCTTCCGTCTCGCGGAACGCCGTATCGCAGAAAAGACAGGTGAGGGCATTGTCTGTTTCATCTCGAACTATTCTTACCTGAGCGATCCTTCGTTCGTCGTGATGCGCGAGCGTTTCCTATCGGAGTTCGACGCGTTGTGGTTCGATTCGCTGAACGGCGACAGCCGCGAGACGGGCAAGCGCACGCCGGAAGGCAAACCTGATCCGAGCGTCTTTTCGACGGAGTACAACCGCGAAGGCATTCGCGTCGGAACGGCGGTCGGGTTGATGGTGCGGAAGAAGAAACGGGACGCACAGCCGACGGTGCGCTATCGCCAGTTCTGGGGCGTGACGAAACGCTCCGATCTTCTCGCCAGCCTAGACAATGCAAGCGTGCCTTACGAGCAAGCAAAACCGACGCGAAATAATAGGCTCTCATTTCGTCCATCAGAAATCGCTACACATTATCAGGAATGGCCGCGATTGATTGACCTCGTTGCTAAATCTCCGAGCAACGGCTTGATGGAAAAGCGCGGCGGGGCGTTGATTGATATTGACAGAAATGCGCTGGAACGACGGATGCGGATGTATTACAACCCTTCAACTGATTGGGAGGCGTTAAGCAAGTTGGATACCGGCCTGACCAAAGATGCCGCTAGATTCGACGCTAAAATTACGCGTGACAAAGTACGTAATGCCGAATCATTCACCCCTGATCATCTCCGTCGCTACGCTTTACGACCATTTGATACTCGCTGGTGTTATTACAGCGCAGTAAGACCTCTTTGGAACGAGCCAAGACCTACTCTTTGGGAACAGATTCGGGAGGGGAATGAATTTATTATGAGTCGCCCTGCCGGGGTGGCTAATCCTGAAGGCAGCCCACTCTTTTTTATACGCGCCCTCGGTGACAATGACTTCCAGCGAGGACATTCATACTATTTTCCTATCTGTCTCCGCCCCTTACGAGAGAAGAGAAAGAATCTTACGCAAAATCATTTCTTCGCCGGAGAAATACACGATGACGCTCCGACGGCGAACCTCTCAGCCAAAGCCCGCGTCTATCTAGCCTCGCTCGGCATCAATAATCCAGATGAGGATGCGGACACCGCCGCGCTCGTCTGGATGCACGCGCTCGCCATCGGTTACGCGCCCGCTTATCTTTCCGAAAACGCCGACGGCATACGCGGCGATTGGCCGCGCATCCCGCTGCCTGCGAACGCCGATGCGTTGCACGTTTCCGCCGCGCTCGGTCGTCAGGTGGCCGCCATCCTCGCCTATGATCCGGCAGACCCGGAGGCCGCGCACGCGTCACAGTTGTGCGGCATCACGCACACGCCCCTGCGCCCCGAAATGAAGTCTATCGGCGTCGTCTCGCGCGTCGGCGGCGGGCAGTTGCGCGTGGCCGACGGCGAACTCGCGCTCAACGTCAACTGGGGATTCGCAGGGCAAAACGGCGTCATGCCGGGGCGCGGCAAAACCGTCGAGCGCGACTACACGCCCGAAGAACGCGCCGCCATCACGGAAGGCGCGCTCGCGCTCGGCCTCGACCCGCAGGAAGCCTTCGCCGCGCTCGGCCAACGCACGCTCGACATTTACCTGAACGAAACGGCCTACTGGAAAAACGTCCCCGCGCGCGTCTGGGCTTATCACATCGGCGGTTATCAGGTGGTCAAAAAATGGCTCAGTTACCGCGAGCGCGAGGTGTTGGGGCGCGACCTCACGCCCGCCGAGTCCGTCGAAGTGCGCGACATGACGCGCCGCATCGCCGCGCTGCTCCTGCTCGAACCGACGCTCGATAGAAACTACGCGCACGTCAAGGCCGCCGCTTACGCGTGGACGCAGGAGAGCGTTACTTAAGCAGGCGTGCGATTGTCTCGACGACCTTTCCCACGTCCTGCGGTTTCCGCAGGAACACGTCAACGCCTGCGTCTCGCGCTTCCCTGCCGCACTCGGTTGCGGAGAACATGATGATCGGCATCTGTTTGCGATGCGGGAGGGTGCGTGCGTAGCGCACCAACTCTAGGCCGGTGACGCTCGGTAGCTGGTTGTCGCAGAGCAGGAGGTGATAGCTGGTCTGGCTCGCCAGCCTGAGCAGGGCGACCGCGCCGTCGCCGCAGCGCGTGACGCGCCAGCCCGCCGCTTCCAAAGTCTCTTCGATAGCTTGCGCGACCACTTGATGATCTTCGACCAGGAGAATGTGAGGCATAGAGATTGGTGCGGGGCTTGTGCCGTCCACTGACGCAAGCCCCGCGCGCCTCTGCCGGTTGACGCCCGCTAGGCAGAGGCAAGACGAACTCCGGCGCGGTCTGTTATGATGCCGCGCGTTCTGCTTTGAAAATTAGCGACGGCTTATGCGTAGCTCAACCTCAACCTCAAGCTCTACCGAGTAATGAGCATCGCCGTTCTGAATGAAAGGTTCATTCTCACGGCGTACAGGTTGAGCGATAACATTGTAGGGACATATAGCCTTGCACGCAAGCAGGGCGCGCACGTCATGTCGGGAGGTGACTCCTGATGGGGCGAAGTTCGCGCGAAAAGCCGGAGCGTCTGGGCGAGAAGTTGACTCAGGTAAGGAATACGCTTGGACTATCTCAGAATGAGATACTGAGCCGCATGGAGCTTGCCGAAAAGTTGAACCGGGATGACATATCGAAATATGAGCGCGGGGTGCGCGAGCCTTCTTTGATCGTGATACTCCGATATGCGAGGCTGGCGGGCGTCTGTCTGGACGTGCTGGTTGACGATGAACTAAACCTGCCCGCAAAGCTTCCAGCCAAGCCCAAACACTCCTGAGCACTTTTGGATTTAACCCGCCGACAGATGAACCAAGAGCGGGTTTGAGGCGAATCCGCACGCGCAGGCTGCGCTAAGCCTGTCTCCGGCGGGAAAACTCCATTTCCGATGGGAAAACCTCACTTCCGGCGGGAAAACTTCACTTCCGCGCGTTCCGACGCCATCTCCGGTTGTTCCAACGCCATTTCCACACGTTCCAACGCCATTTCCGCGTGCGCCAACTTCATTTTCATACATTCCA
>DASPJG010000427.1:0-2845 GCA_035628755.1 Pyrinomonadaceae bacterium | reverse complement strand
GGTGAGCGCGAGCGCGAGAATCGACATCAGGGCAAGCAGGGCGACGAGCGTATAGCCGCGTTCGCCCGCGCGCGGGTCGGCGGTATTGCCGCGCCGCGACTGCGCCGCAGGCGGAGAGTCGTGTTCGTCGCGGCTAGTCTTGAGGCTCATCGTCGTTGCTGTCATCGTCGGGCGGTTTGGGCGGTTCGAAGCGGGGCGCGGGGGTGCGTGGATTATTACTCGCGCCCGTGGCACGGCCTTCGACGTAAGGGAGCGTGTGCTTGATCTGCAACTGCGCGTCTGTGAATTCGACGGCACGCGTGGAGATGCTCGTCACTTTGAAGCGACCGGCGACGAGGTCGCCGCGCTGCACGGTGACGAGTTCGTTGCTCTGGTTCTTGAGGATCGCCTTGTCGTTGTAACGCGAGCCGCCGAGGATGCCGACGTAGGTGAACTGTGGCGTCGGCGGGGCGGAGACGTTGAGCGAGGTCGGATTGGAATAGAGTGAATTGTCGGGCGTGCGGACGACGATCTGGCGCGCGCCGGGCGCACTGATGAGCGCGGCGGGCACGGTGGTGGAGAGTTGCTGCGGGCTGGCAAAATTGGTCGGGAGTTCCTGCCCGTCAACGTAGACGCGCGAGTGCGGCGTAAATTTGTCGCCGGAGAGTTGCAGGGTGAAGTCGCCCGTGCGCGCCATGACGTTTGAAGGCGAGATGCCGCTGAGCATCAGGGGCGGCGTCGGCTCCGGCGTCGGGGGCGGCGTTGCTATGGCTTCAGGGTTCGGCGTCGGTTTCACCGGCGGGACGTAGAAGGCGAAGATGTTGCGCCCGGCGTCGGGCACATTATAGCTGACACGCGTGGGGATAATTTCACGCGGGACTTGCAGCGTCGGGTCGCTGGCCTGCGAGTCTCCGTTGACGCCGTTCGCCGTCGCGCCGTTGGCCGCCGTCGCGTTCGGGTTTCTGTTATTGCTGTTCGACGGGCGGCGGGGCGGCGTGTCGTCTCCGCCGAAGAACAGGCGGCCAACGAGGAGGAGCGCGAGCGCGCCGAACGCGATGGCCGCGATCATCTTGTTGCGTTCCGCAGGAGTTTTGCCTTCAAGGAGTGCCATAAAAATTATCAGCTTCGACCATCACTGAGATGTCGAGGCGGGCGCGGCGGTTGCGCCGCCTGAGAGCGTCGCGCCGCTGCGACGGAAGTGCGCGGACATGTCGAGGCGAAGGCTGACGAGCGCGGCGCGCGCGCTGTCGCCCGAGTCGGAGACGCCTTCGAGTTGGATGCCGTTGATGACGATGAAGCGGCGGCTCTGCTCGATGTCGCGGATGAAGCGGCGCAGGTTGCCGTAAGGCCCTTCGATGGTCAGGCTGATGTCAATGGCCGGGAAGACGCTTTCGCGCTTCGACGCATTACCGGCGCGTGCTGCCATTTGCTGTGCGGGGGTCTGGCCGGGCGCGGCCTCGTCGAGATGGCTGAAGGAGAACTGGGCGCGGGCGAGGTTGTGCCGCCGCGTCTTTTCGTTCAATTCGCTGATGACCGCCGTGGTGGTTTGCGGGTCGCGCGAGGCCAGCACGGTCGTCTCAAACTCGTTGAGGCTCGTGACGATCTTATCCACACTCGCCTGCGTGCTCTCGTTGCGCTCGACGCCCTCGCTCGATGCGCGCAGTTTCGCCTGCAACTGGGCGCGCTCATTTTCTAAAGCCGCGAGGCGGGAACGCTCCGGCACGAGCAGAGAGAAATACGCGCCCGCGGCGAGCGACAGGAGCAAGGCCGCGACCGCGAGGGCGATGATCTCCGGGACGCGGATCATTCCGGCGGGTCGTGCGCCGCCGCCACGCGACGGTGCGAAGCGCGCGCGCAGTTGCGCGGGCACGACGCTGCGGCGGCGGCCTGTGCGCTGCGTCTCCGGGGCGACGGCGGGGCGTTGATCTTTCATTGCCCTCCTCCTCCTTGCGCCGGGCTTCCCGGCTCGCCCGAAGTTGCGCCGCTGCCGCCGCGCGACGCGCTCTCGACCGGGTTCGTCTCCACCGTGGCGGGACGCGAGCCGGGCGTGTAGCGGACGCGCAGGGTTGATTCGATGCCCTTGTCGCTCTTGTTTTCCGTGAGCAGGTCGGCGGAGAAGATGCGGCCTTGCGCCATCGTGCCGAGCATGCCCGTGATGTCCGTGGTGTTGCGCGCGACGACCGCCAGTTCCAACTCCGCGCCGCCGCTATGCGCCACGTCGCGCACGGCGATGCGCGAGACGCGCACGCCCTGCGGCAGAGCGGCTTCGAGGTCTGCGAACAGGCGCGACCAGGAGAAATTGCGCCGGTCAATGATGCCGTGCGCGGCTTCGAGCGTGCGCAGTTGGTCGGGCGTGAGCGATTGCGTGACGGCTGTGGCCTTCGCGCGCAACGAAGCCTCCTCGGTACGCAAGCCACGCACGTCACGCTCGATGATAATCGCGCGGTCGCGCGTCTGCCGGTACTGGGAGACGGTAAAGATCAACGCCGCCACCGAAACGCAGGTGACGATAACCGCCACCGTCCACGGCAGCGTGCGATTGCGAAAGGGATTGGAAGCGAGGTTGAGATTTTCGATCACTACTTTTAACGTCTCTTAACACAAGCGAAATCATCAAGCGAGGGTCGGGCTTGGTCACTCGAAATTTATTATTGAAAGCATAACGCGCGGGGCGCGGTCGCGCAACGCGTCACAGAAGCCCACGGCGTCGCACGATTTACACGCGCCCGCCGCCGTCAAGTTGCAAAATTATAAAGGCGGCAGCGGAGAATGGCCGAACCCGACCGCCCTGCGCCTGCCGCCCTCTAATTTCAGCCTTTTACTGCCGGTTCGTACCCGTCGCCTGACTGATGACGCGCGAATTAAT
>DASPJG010000426.1:0-4981 GCA_035628755.1 Pyrinomonadaceae bacterium | reverse complement strand
TCAGGGCATCCATCGCCGCGCTGTCCGGGTAATCGGAGGCCGTGTTGAACGGAATCTCCATCACGATCTTCTCCCGGCCAGTCTCCAACTCGGGGTAATCAGGCATCTCATCTCCATCAGGGTTCTTCGGCAACTCGGGGCCGGAGACGGGGTCAAACAGCCCGACGCCGCCATAGGAGTTCGGATTCTCGTATTCGTTCCAGCCGTCATTTACGTAGTTGCAAATGTTCAGGCCGACGCCGGGATAACGCATGGCGTCGCGGTAAAAACGGCTGCCCTGTAGATTGGCTTCCAGATCGGCGCGAGACATGACGCCGCTGCTCGCCCATCCATAGACTCCAGAGAAGTATCGCCCGGGGATCAGATTATTCGACTGTATCCATGCCGCTTCCTGCTCCGAAAGGCGATTCGGGAATCCCTCAAGCCATTTGCCGTACTCATTCGTATATATCTCGATGATGCGGTCTTCGTCGAAGGTCGGCGAGAATTCATTCTCGTCTGTAGTATCACCGGGGTTTATTTGCGCGAGAAATGCCTCGCGTTCGGCGGGCGTCCATTCCTGAACCCGCTTTCTCAACGCTTCGCCGATGCGAAAATATTCATCTCCCTGTTGAAAGAAATGTCCCACCTTGTCCGTGCCGACGCAGACGCCGCACAGGTTTATCACCGGAGCGACGGGCGATTTGCCGCGGCTGCGATAGAACTCGCGCAGCACCCAGGGAACACGATAGCGTGATTCGTCTATGGATACATGCCGCACCTGTCCGCCGGGCAAATCCGCAATTCGCTGTTCCACGACGGTGGTTAAAGGGTCTGCCAGTACGGCGAGTTCGCGGCTGATGGCGGTCGGAGCGTCAAGGCTGTTGTCCTTCCCCGTAGCCTGCGCTTCGGCAACCCAGTCGCTCAGTAAACCGCCTATATCTTCCAACGCCGGACTTCCGTCCTGCGGAAAACAGAAGGTCGGGTTGTCGTCAACCTCGGCTCTCTGGATCAGCTTAGTGCCCGCGCGTTGCTGCAAGACGTGGGTCAACTCGTGCGCCAGCAGTCTTTGACCAGCGGGTGTGTGCGGCGCATATTGTCCAGCCCCGAAGACGATGTCGTGTCCAATCGTATAGGCGCGCGCGTTCAGAGCCTGAGCAGATTCGGCGGCGCGTGCATCCGTATGTATCCGCACTCGACTGAAATCGTGGCCGAACGGGCGCGACATGGAGGCTCTGGTTTCGGCGTCCAGCGGGTGGCCGGAAGAAGGAACAACCTCATTGAGAGCGGGCGTTGATTCGACCGCCGGCGCTTGATTGGCGTGGAGAGGCTTGGTTTGGATGTGCTCCTGCGATTGTTGGATGTGCTCCTGCGGTTGGCCGAGTTGAGCCGTCCGGCACTTGGGGCACGCGCCGTCGCAGGAGGGAGAAGCGTGCTGCCGTTTTTGTTCAAGCGCGCTCATCACCCGGTCGGCAACCTGATCCGCCTCCTGCTCATACGTATCCCCCGGAGCGTTGACGGTCAATTTGGGTTGAACAGCGGGACGCGCTTTGGCATGCAGCGGGATATGGCTGAAATTATGGGCAAAGCGGGGCGTTGTTCCGGCAGGTAAGGCCGTCCCACCGTCTTTCATTTTAGACTGCAACAGCCGCCCCAGTGTTTGATTTCCGATTGTGCGCTGCAAGCGAGGGACGGAGCGTACTTCGTTCTTTTGTCCAGATAATGCCTGACAGGGTTTGGCGGGGCTGGCGGATTTAACCCGCCGGGACAGATCGTGTTTCTGAACAAAAGTTCGCAAAGCGAATCTCCTTTTGTCGAATTACCGGATGCCCGAAGCTGTGCATCTGCGGCGCGCAGATAAAATAAAGATGAAAGAGCTACAGGCGTGGCGCGTCCGCTGCATGCCATCGCTAGGCTCTAGGCAGGATGCCTCCACTCGGCGATCACCCCGGCTATCAAGAGGAGCAATCCGATGCCGAAAGGCGCAAGGGGCAACCACACCGGACGCGTTGGACCAAAGAATATAATTAACAGAGCTATTCCTGCTAAGGCAAAGAAGCCCACGATATAGTTGAAACCCTTTCTCCGCCCGCGTGGTCTCAGGCCGGACGAGCCGTGCGTCGGTGCGACACGACCCGTCGCATCAAAGACCGTCAGGTACTCATGGAAAGAGTTAATGAACGCCGCGTCAGCGTCTTCCTGTAAATAAATATTCTGTTCCTTGAAAAAGAGCGTGTGACCTCCGACGTTGAACGTGCTTACCGCACGCAACTGGCAAAGGGCGAAGTCGGACTTGAAGCGAAGAAACGCGCGCCGTTATTTAGTGCGGCGATGAAAGACTTTCTTGCGTGGTCGCAGCATGAACATGCTGCTCACCCGAACACGCACAAGCGTTATGAGACTTCAAGCAAGCCATTACTCAAATTCTTTGGAGATGCGCCGCTCGACCAGATCACGCCCGACGATGTGGAACAGTTCAAGATGTGGCGCATTAAGCAAAAGAAAAGCCCGCCCGTCAAGAAAGCTGCCAAACTCGCACTAAGCGGGAGACAAGCGACAAGGGATGCTAAGACCGACAAGACCTTGAAGCCCGCGACCGTCAACCGCGAACTTGCTTGCTTGAAGATTCTTTTCAATTACTACATCAAGTCGGATGTGTTGATGAAAAGTAATCCTGTCTCGCGCGTTAAATTTTTTGCTGAGAACAACGAACAGACGCGCGTGTTGTCACTGGATGAAGAACGGCTTTATTTCATGGCGGCAAGTCAACCTTTGCAAGATGTGGCAATGTTGATGCTGGAAACGGGCGCGCGGCCAGAGGAAATATGCCGCCTCACACGCGAGAACATTAACCTTGATCAAGGTTATTTATCTGTCCCTTACGGCAAGACCAAAGCAGCAAGGTGAAAGATTCCTTTGAATGATCGCGCGTGTAGCGTTCTTGAAAAACGTCTGGCAGCAATTAAAGGTGATTACTTGTTTGCAGGGGGGCGTGGCGCGGAAGATGGAAGCAAGCCGATTGTGAAGCTAAATAACGCACATACGGGCGCGCTCAAGCGTTCGGGTGTGCGATATTTTCGCCTTTACGATCTACGTCATACGTTCGCCACGCGAGCGGCAGAGGCCGGGATTGATCTTGTAACACTCGCTGCGATGCTAGGGCATTCGCGCATCCAGATGGTCTTACGTTACGCGCACCCGACCGAAGAACATCAATTTAACGCTATGAAGAAGATGGAAGCCTATCGTGCGGCAAAAGGCTAACGACAGACTTTGCCTAAAACCATGCTTACCAAAAGTCTTTAGGAGTGTTTCGGCTTTGCTGGTAGTTTGGCAGGTATGCCCATTTTATCATCGGCAAGGGATTCCATGCTGGTTTTACTACCGCTTCGTTGCTCACAATTTTCTCGCAGTGCCGCGCATTTGTTGTATATTCCCACTGGACACACAACAACTGTGCCGCCAGTGAACCTCACGGCAGCATATAATTAGCTTGAGTTGTCCCGCTGGCTTAGAGCAGCGGGAGCAGTGTTTGAAGCAGGGTAAGCGCGATCTCCGTCAGATCATCATCTTCCGGCGCGGGATCGGCCGCTTCCGTCCAAATTATGCCGGTTGCCTGTAGTGGCGGTGGCGGAGTCTTCTCTGTCCAAATTATGCCTGTATTAGCCGTGGCAGACGTGGAGAACGCAAGCGTCAACACCACGGCGGCGAGCGCACTTCGATAGCTTTTCATCTCATCTTTTCCTTTTTGAGGTAGTTGGTGAAACCAGACCCGACTGGTTTTGATTTGCGGCCTATCCTGTTGATAGGACGCGGCTTTGGCCTGCCTGACCAGTTCTTGCCAAGCGCAAAGAAAGCGAGTCCTCACATGACTTTAGCCGAAACTATGTTGAAGCAGTTAGAAAACCCTGCGTTGAGCCGTGATGAGCGGGCGCAACTTCAATGCCAGATAGCGGCAGATTTAGAGCACAGAGGCCAATACGAAGCGGCGCGTGACGTGCTTAGCGAATTGTGGCGGGGCGTCGGTAAACGCCCCCTGCTCGAAGGGCTATCCGAGTTGACCGGCGCAGAGGTACTTTTGCGTGTAGGGTCGCTCTCTGGTTACTTAGGCAGTATCAATCAGATCGAAGGAGCGCAAGACGATGCGAAAGACTTAATCAGCGAAAGTATAACCCGTTTTGAATCTCTTGGAGAGGCCACTAAGGTAGCCACAGCGCAGTGCGAGCTTGCTTTCTGCTATCGCCGCGCAGGAGCACATGACGAAGCGCGGGTACTTTATCATCAGGCACTAGAGAAGCTTACCGACAGCGGCGAGAAGGAGTTGCGGGCTAAAATCCTCTTGCGCCTTGCAGTGGCCGAGTCATTTTGTGGCCGCTACACTGACGCGCTTCGTATTCTCACAGACTCAGCCCAATTGTTCGCGGAAAGTGATAGTCATGCACTTAAAGGGAAATTTCATAATGACCTTGCCGGTGTATTAACCTGTTTAAGCACGGCAGAACGTCGCCGAGATTACACAGACCGCGCCATCATCGAATACACCGCCGCGTCACACCATTTTGAACAGGCGGAACATATTAGCTACCACGCGAGTGCTGAGAACAACTTAGGCTTCCTACTTTATACAATCGGGCGTTACGAAGAGGCACACGAGCACCTTAACACTGCACGTCGTCTATTCGCAGACGTGCAGAACCGGGGGCGGGTCGCGCAGGTGGACGAGACGCGCGCCCGCATCCTGTTAGCACAAGGCAGACTGCACGCAGCCGAGAGCGCGATCCGCGAGTCCGTGCGCGTACTCGCCACAGGCGGCGAGCAGGGTGCATTAGCAGAAGCCCTCACCACACAAGGCCGCATCCTATCGAAGCTCGGCAACTTCATTGAGTCAGTAAATACTTTGAGACGCGCAGCCGACCTCGCAGAGCAGGCCGGGGCGGTCGAAGATGCGGGACGCGCTTTGCTGTCGTTGATGGAGGAACACACAGACCGCATAGACGAGTAC
>DASPJG010000425.1:0-3952 GCA_035628755.1 Pyrinomonadaceae bacterium | reverse complement strand
GGAGGCGCGTGCGGCGGCGCGTGGCTGCCGTCAACTCAAGATCGAGACGCAGAACATCAACGTCCCGGCGTGCAGTTTTTATGCGCGGCAGGGGTGCGAACCGGGAGCGTTCAACCGCTTCGCTTATCCGCAGTTTCGAGACGAGATTCAACTGTTCTGGTACAAGGAATTCTCTCGCGGCGACGACGCGGCTACGGGCTGATGCGGATATGGGTCTACGGCGAGCGCACGTCTTGAGCCGCGCGGCGCGCGGCATTGAAGAATTAAAATTATACGCGGCATGTAGCGTTTTCCCGCGCGGGCGCGTCTTAAACGGACGGTAGCAGGTTGGACGGCGTGCCGGGGTTGCGTCGCACGCACAGGCCAACGGCGAGGGCGCGCGGGGCATCGGAGTGGAGGTTCACTCTCTCCGCAATTTAAATTTTCACGGGCGAGGCCATGTGCGTCGCCTGTTTTCAACAGGGACGGAAAGGCGTGTTGTGTTTATGAGGAAATATTTTTACGTTTTGACTTTGGCGTTCGTCGCCGCCGCGTTCTCGACGTTGACGACGGCGAACGCGCAGACCGCACGTCGCAGCGCGCCGGGCGTTTCGACGGCGGGCGCACAGGCGGCGACGCAGGGCGTGCTCGCATCGCTCCCGGCGTCGGATGCGGTGATGGTGGTTGACGTGCAGCGGCTCTTGAGCGAAGGGTTGCCGCGCGCTTACAACAGCCACCCGGCGGAACTCGCGCGCATCAACGCGGAACTCGATAAGTTCAAGACGACGACGGGATTCGACGCGCGCTCGTTCGAGCGGATCGCCGTCGGCGTCAGCTACGCGCAGACTCCTGCGGGCAGGACGCTGGTTGAGACGGTCGCCGTCGCGCGCGGGAAGTTCAACACCGCGACGCTCGTCGCCGCCGCGCGCCCCGCTGCGAACAACCGTGTGGCGGAGGAGAAGTATGCGGGACGCACGATCTACGTCTTCAACGTAGGCGCGCCGGTGAAGCTGCTCGGCCTCTTCAACCTGCGCCTGACGGACGTGGCAGCCGTCGCGCTCGACGCGAACACGTTGGCCGTCGGCAAACTCGAACGCGTGCGCGCCGCGATTGACGCGCACGGCGGGCGCGGGCGCGTCTCGCCCGACATCACCGCCCTCGCCACGCGCGACCCGAACGCGCTCATCGGGGCGGGCGGCAACGTCCCCGCGTCGCTCACACAGAACCTCGACATCGGCGGCGGCAACCTCACCCAGAGCATCGCCTCCGTGCGCCAGTTCTACAGCACGCTCGGCACGACGCAGAGCGGCTTCAACTTCCTGACCGCCCTGCGCACAAACAACGCGAGCGCGGCGAAGACCCTGAGTTCGACGCTGACAAGTTTGAAGTCGCTCGCGCCTTACGCCATCGGGCAATTGCCCGCGCCGCGCGCGCGGCCTTTGCAGAGCCTCGTCGAGAACGCGAAAGTCGGAGCGGAGGGCAACGACGTGCTCATCACGCTCCAAGTCGCGCAGCTTGACGTGGCTGCGTTGATTGACGCGTTCTGAGCGAAAGCAACAGGCGCGCTCATTCACACCGAGCGCGTCAATAAGAAGAGGGTGTCCGGTGATAGCCGGACACCCTCTTCTTATTGAACCGGACGTGCTCGCGCCCGGTCTCTCCTTGCCTGTCGTCTACTGTCCCGGGATCGCGCCGCGGAAGGGCGGCGGCGCGGCGGCTTCCTCTTGGTCGGCGTTGCGCGCGAGCACGTCCTCGTAAATTTTGACTTCGCCCTCGCGTTCGAGACGCGCGCGGAGTGCGCTCACGTAGTCCTCGAAAACGTCGTTGCGCCGCGTGGTCAGAAGGCTCTGCGTAAGCTGGTCGCGCTGCTTGGCAAACTCCGCGAGGTCTGCGTCCGTGCGCTTCGTCGCGGCCAGCACAACCCACGAGTCGCCGAGTTTGACGGGCGTCTTGGAAACTTCGCCTTCCTTCAAGTTATAGATCGCGTCGTCGGCTGCCGCGCTCGTGCCCGCGTCTTCGAGCGGCGAGCCGAGTTTGTAATCGTCCGCCGTCTTCACTTCGAGACCCAATTTTTCGGCGGCGGCTTTGAGGGCGTCCGCGCTGCCGCTATTGCCCGCGAGTTCGCGCGCCGTCTGTTCGAGTTGCGACTGCGCGCGCGCCTGCTTGGCACGGCGGACGACTTCATCTCTCACTTCCGCGAACTCGGGGATGCGCGGCTCGCGCTTCTCGACGAGCATCGGCACGGCGAAACCGTTCTTGATGCTGACGCGGTCGCCCACGTCGTTGGCGTTCTCCAGCGGGCGGATTGCGTCTTCAAACTGCGGCGAACTGCCGATGTCCGGCACGTTGTCGCCCGGCTTGACGAACGGCGTCTCTTTCACCATGTCGCCCGGGTTCATGTTCGCCTCGGCGGCCAACTCCGCGGCCACCTTCTGGAAGTCGCGCGTCTCCTTCAGACGCGCCACGGCGCGCGCGGCGAGTTCCGCCGCCGCCCTGTAGGCGCGCGTGTTGCGCTGCGAGACGAGCAACTCGCGTCTGGCCTCTTCAAAACTCTTCGGGACTGAAGGGCCGCGCCGGAAGACGTAGTATGAACCCGCGCTATACACCGGGTCGGACACCTGCCCCTCCTTCATGTCGAGCGTGGCTTGCTGGATGTCATTTTTGCGGTTCGGGTCGCGGCGCACGGGCGCGGGCAGCCAGCCGCCCTTCGTTGCTGTCGCCGGGTCTTCCGAGTTCCCTCTCGCCGCCTCGGCAAACTTCTCTTCGCTGGTGTTGGCGATGGTTGAGTCCGCGCCGCCGCGCACTTCCTGCGCGAGTTGGGTGGCCTTCGCCAGCACCTGTTGATCGAGGTCTTTGCGCGCCACCTTCAAGACGATCTGCTGCACGCGCACGCCCGCCTGTTTGTTCTCCGGCTTCAACGCATCGTAGGCGGCGCGCAAGTCGGCTTCGGGGATGTCCAACTTCTCGCCGACCTTCTCCTGATTGATGAAGAGGTAGCGAATCTTCTTCTGCGGTTCGAGGTAGCGGAAGCTGTCCTTGTTCTCGTTGTAATACTTTTGCAGTTCCTCTTCGGAGGGCTGGATGGAGGCCGCCAGCTTATCGGCGACGACGGGAACGTAAGTTAAGTTGAACGAACTGTTCTTGCGTTTGAAGTCCTCGCGCACCTCTTCCTCGGAGACGCTGACGCCTGCCGTCACGAAAGAGCGCAGTTTATCCGCCGCGATGCTATCGCGCAGTTCCTGCTCGAACCGTTCGACGCTGCCGTAAGCGCGCCCGACCTGCTCCTTGTACTTGTCCACGCCGATGAACTTGCCGCTCGCATCAACGAACTGCTCGTGGACGGCCTTGTTCACTTCCGCGTCCGACGCGCTGAGCGAAAGGCGCGCGGCCTCTTGCGCCATGATCTTGGTGCGCACCAGCCCGTCGAGCATGGACTTGTCGTTGAGTCCGAGTTGCGAGAGGCTGAATTGCCCGCCGAAACGCTGCTGGTAAGCCTGCTTCTGGCGGTAGAGGTCGGCGACCGTGATTTCGTCGTCGTTGACCTCGGCCAGCACTTCCGTGTTCGTCGCCGGGTTGGCGTTCACCTGATTTTGCCCCGGCGCGTAGAACAGGACGAGACTGGCTCCCATCAACAGCGCGATGAAAATGATTATATATTTGTGTGCGCTTCTGGCGCGGCTAAACTGTTTCAGCATCTTCGATCCTTCCCGAATCCAACGGCGATTTTTAATATTTGAATAGTAGCGTGCAGGAGTTTCAGGGGCGTCGCCCTGAAAGTTCAAACGGACTTCGCCGGGAGTTGAACCGCATAGCCGCCTCCCGGCCTGTCCCATGAATCGCCGATTGTAACGGAGACGGACGCGCCCTCGCAACCTGCAAGGCAAAGGTCGGAGGTCTGTGGTCGAAAGGCCGGTTGAGACAAATCTTTCCCGGCGCAGACCTCTGACCTCTGACCTCTTGCGCTCCGCGTTAC
>DASPJG010000424.1:0-2236 GCA_035628755.1 Pyrinomonadaceae bacterium | reverse complement strand
ATCGACGACGCGGAGATCAAAAATCGCGCGGAGGTGCGGCGCATCGTCCTGTGCAGCGGCAAGGTTTATTACGACCTGAACGCGGCGCGCTTGAAGTCCGACGACCGCCGCGTCGCCATCGTCCGGCTCGAACAGTTCTACCCGTTCCCCGAACGAGCCTTGCGCGAAATTTTCGCGGGTTACCCGAACGCGGATCAACTCGTCTGGGCGCAGGAAGAACCGAAGAACTACGGCGGCTGGCACTTCGTCGAGCCGCGCCTGACCGGCATGCTCGCGGTGTGCGAGCGTCCGCACTACGTCGGGCGCACGGCCTCGGCCAGCCCCGCGACCGGCTCTTACACGATCCACGAACTGGAGCAACGCGAACTCGTCAATCAGGCTCTCACCACCGACGCGCCCATCATCTCCAATGCCAGCACGGAGAAGTATGCGGGCGAGGCCGATTCTTAAAGGCAGAGGCCGGAGATCAAAGAGTTGAAGCCCCGAAGGGACGACACATTGCTTTTTACGGCGTGTCGCCCCTTCGGGGCTTAACAATCTTATCTCGACCGCTGATCTTCCGCGCGCTCACATCTCGCCCACTGCTTCAAGGCTTCTTCGCGGGCGGTTCTTCCTCGTCTGTGAAATCTCCCTCTTCGATGATCTTGACCTCGCTGCCGAAGCGTTGATAGTTGCGGAAGCGGATTTCGTTGCGCGACTGGTAGGTCTGAACCTCGGTGACTTTCCTTGCGGCGCGCGGGTCGTAATAGGTGACGGGCTGCGCGGTGGTGAACACGGCCTCGGCGGCGACGGGCAGCAAATACTGTTTTTCGTTGATCGTTACCCAGTCCAGATCAATTGTCTTGTCGAGGCGGCGGATCGGAAAATCAGGCGCAACCTCGGTTGTGGTGTACTCGGCGCGCAGCACGCGAAACAACTCGCGGTCGATCCAGACGCGCCCGCGCAAGCCTGCCACGGTGTCGCGCGTCGCGCCGTCGCGCCCGTAGCGCAGGCGCGTGGGTTGCTTGTCTTTCTTGATGACGAAGTTGTAGACGAGCGTGCGGCGGCCTCGCAACGTGTCTGTGTCCGCGGGTTGAAAGTCGGTTTCGCTTTCGGGCTTGAAGAGTGTGATGAGAAGCGAGGCAAATTCGCCGGTTGTCGTCGAGCCGCCCGCCTCTTCGTATGCCCCCTGCTCCTTCGGCGCGTCTGAGGCCGGGAGGCCGTTGATCGAGAGAAGTTTGTACTGCTCGCCGCCCGCGCTCTCACGATAGCTGGCGGCGACGGTCAGTTGATCCGTCTGCGTCCAGTTGCGCGTCTCGCCGCGCGCATAGGAACGCCGCACGAGTTGGCGCACGACAAAATCCGGCATCGCGCCCGCCGCCGCGAGCGTGGCCTTGCGCGCACGCTCCAACACGTCCAACGCCTCGGCCTCGGACGGACGCGCCGCCGCTCCCGCCGGATCGGTGCGCCGCCGCGCGGCCTCTTCCAGCGTGCGGCGCAGGAGCGCGTCGTTGCCGCTCTTGGTGGCGACGATGCCGCGCAAGCCGGTCGTCAACTCGAAATCAATGCCGCGCCGTCGTATCTCTTCGACGATCTCGTCGCGCTTCTGCGGCTGTGCCGGAAGTTGATAGACGAGGCGCACGAGTTCTTGGCTCGTCAGAGGCTTTTGTTGCTGCTGCGGCGGCGGCTGCGCTGCGGCGTGGTTGGCGAGGAGGGCGATGAAGAGCAACGCGCCGCACAGCGTTTGAAAAAATGCGGATTTGAAAATTTGTTGGAGCATAAAAGAGATTGTCAATGGACAGTTGCCTGCGCCGCGTTGCCTTGCGTCGCTAAAGATCGAACCGGGCGATGACGAACGGCTCACAACTGGCTGCCGACTACCGGCAAAACTTTGCTATCGCCCGCCCGAGAATTTCGACGCAGGCTTCGAGTTCGGCAAGGGGCACGAACTCGCCTGTCCGGTGCGCGGTGCGGATGCTGCCCGGGCCGAAGACGACCGCCTGCGCGCCCATTTCGGTCAACTGCGGGGCTTCCGTGCCGAAGGCGATAGTGCCAGCCGTCTGCCCGCTTAAAGCGGTCAACTCACGGACGAGCGGCGAATCCGCGCTCGTCTCCATCGCCTCGTCGAGCCGCAAAATTTCGATGCGGCAATCGAAGTCCGGTTCATCTGCGCGCAAACTTTCGACCTCGGCTTGGATGAGTTCAACGGCGCGCATGGCTGCCTGACCGGGGACGGGTCGCCATTCGAGCGTAAAGC
>DASPJG010000423.1:0-10985 GCA_035628755.1 Pyrinomonadaceae bacterium | reverse complement strand
CCGGCTTCGTCTAACACGTTGTAGAAGAACGACCCGAAGTGCGCGCCGCTGATCTCGGTCGCCGCGTCCGTCACAACCTGCACGAGCTTGTGCAGGTCGAGTTCCGCCGCCAGCGTCTGTCCGACGTGGTTGACCGTCTCAATTACTTCTCTCTGTTCGCGCAACTGGGCTTCGGCGCGCTTGCGCTCGCTGATGTCGCGCGCGATCTTCGACGCCCCGATGATCACGCCGTCGGGGTCTTTGATCGGCGACACGGTGAGAGAAATATCTATGAGCGTGCCGTCCTTGCGCATGCGGATCGTCTCGTAGTGTTCGATCCGCTCGCCGCGCCTGATCCTCGACAGAATGGTCGGCTCCTCGTCCTGATGATCCTCCGGGATCAAGATCGCCACCGGCTTGCCTATCACCTCTTCCGCCGTGTAGCCGAAGATGCGCTGCGCTCCCTGATTCCAGCTTGTGATGATCCCTTCCAAAGTCTTGCTGACGATGGCGTCGTCAGCCGACTCGATGATGGCGGTCAGCCATGAGGCCGCGTTTTTCCCGGCAGGCGGCTTCGGGGCATTCTTCGCAGTGTCGGCGCTTGCCGGCCTGTCTTCAGACGTTTCTTGTGACATAGACGGACAAATCTACTCTCAATTTGATGATGGATGCTTTGGGGGAAATTTTATCGTGTCGCCGCATTATATACGGGCGACTCAATTATTACTATCGCCATCCCTGAACGCCCACGGTCGAAGGCGCATCAACGTTTGTGCTCCCTGACGAACTCCTCTTTGAATTTGCGCGTCTCTCCTCCTTCAAATTTGATCACAACTTTGTCGCCCTCCAAACTCTCCACGCGCCCCGCGCCATACTGTAGATGCTCGATGGTATCGCCAACCGACAGGGAGGCGTCCGAAGTTTCGAGAGCCTGAGATGCGGAGCGCGCGGCGACCCTGCCGGATGCAGTGCGAGAAGCGGCGGAAATTGCGGGTCGCGGGTAAATCGATTTGAGGTAGTGATTGTTTACGGATGTCTCCACCGTCTGCCCGTCCGGCGGTTGTTGGCAGTTGTCGCACGTCTCGCACCGTTCGGCTTCTATTTCCTCGCCGAAATAGTCGTGAAGCAGACGCCAGCGACACGCCGCGCTCTGGCCATACAGCATCATGCGCTCCAACTTCTCCCGATCCCTCGCGGCCTTCTCTTCGGAGAGGCGGGCTAGTTCTTCAAGCTCATTCTGTTCCAGATCGGCATCGAGCAGCCGGAAACGACCGCCCCGCAGTTCCCTGACTAGCTTCATCTCCTTCAACAGGGCGAGGATGACGCGCACTTTATTATCCGCGGCCCCGACCGCATGCTCCTGTACGGAGACGAGCGGCGCGGGAGTTTCTGCCGCGCCCAGTGATTCGAGTGCGTTATAGACTGTGAGAATGTCGTTGAACTTCGGGTGTTTGCCGCCGAGAAAGAACTGCTGGGTGCGGCGGTCTGAGAGTTGGTAAAAGAGGGAGCACCGCGCCGGGTTGCCGTCGCGCCCCGCGCGCCCCGATTCCTGATAATAGGCTTCGAGCGAGCCGGGCATCTGGTAGTGGATGACGAAACGAACGTCGGGTTTGTCGATGCCCATCCCGAAAGCGTTGGTGGCGATGATCGCTTTCAACTCCCCGGACATGAACAACTCCTGATTCTCCCTGCGCTCGCTGGCACTCATGCGCCCGTGATACTTCTCGATTCTGAATTCGAATCCCTTCAGCCACTCGGCGAGCGCATCCACCGTTTTGACCGTCGCGGCATAGATGATTCCCGTCCCCTCCGTCTCGCGCAGCAGGCGCAGCAGTCGCTCGTGCTTCTCCGCCTCGTTCGTGACGCGCACCACTTCATACCGGAGGTTCGGGCGATGAATGCCCGTGTTGATGATGCGAAAGCGTTCCAAGCCCAACTGTTTCTCGATGTCCGCTGTGACCTCTGGCGTGGCGGTGGCGGTGAGAGCGAGGACGGGCGGAGAGCCGAGCGTCTTGATGGCCGCGCCGAGCGAGAGATAAGCCGGTCTGAAATCATGCCCCCACTCCGAGATGCAGTGCGCCTCGTCAATGACCACGAAATCGATCTCCTTCTGACGCAGGGTGGCGAGAAATTCCTGTGTGGTGAACCGCTCCGGCGTGGTGAAGACGAAATCGCTGCTGTTCGCCGTGATCTGCGCGAGGTTCTGCCCCTGCTCGCGCGTGGTGAGCGCGCTGTTGAGTTGCGCCGCATCCAGTCCGGCCTCGCCGAGTTTGTCCACCTGATCTTTCATTAAAGAGATGAGCGGCGAGATGATGACGGTTGTGCCCGGTATGTGCAGCGCGGGGAGTTGGTAGCAGAGAGACTTCCCCGCCCCGGTCGGCATGACGGCCAGAGTGTTGACGCCTTCGAGGACTGAGCGGATGACCTCTGCCTGTCCGGGGCGTAACTGTTCGAGACCGAACACGTCGCGCAGCGTGCGCCGCATCATCTTCAATTCCCGCGTGACCTTCGGAACCAGAGAACTCATCAACTACCCCCTTGCTCGCCCCGCTTGATATAAACACACGGACAAGAATTCTCCCCAGACCCCTGCCCACGCCTAACGAGCACGGCGATCCCCCTCGCGTGAGAGAAGCGCGGACACGGTTTCGGACATGTGCCCGAGATCGATTGGCTTGGTCAGGAAAGCGTCGAAACCGGCGGCGATAGCTTTGCCGCGCCACTCCCAGCGGTTGAAGGCCGTGCAGGCGATGAGGATCACGCCCGCGAGCGCAGGCTCGCGGCGTATCAGTCTTGCGGCGTTATAGCCGTCCAAGCCCGGCAGACTCATGTCCATGATGATCGCGTCAGGCAGTTCGGCGCGCGCCATCTCGACCGCGGACAATCCGTCGGCAGCCGTCAAGACCTCGTAACCCTCGCCCTCGAACAGCAGGCGCAAGAGTTCGCGTGTGTCCGGCGCGTCTTCCACCACCATGATGCGGTAATTCGTGATACGTTCGGGCTGACTTGCTGCCCTCTGCAATGCGCTAGTCATAAATCTCAAGGGTCGCGCCGGTACGCCGCCGACCTTGCCGGGTATTGTTTTGTACTATTTCCTATCAGCCAACCGGTCGCTTCGGAGGGCAAAGCGATTCATGTGCCACAGCCGAACGCGCGCGCGTTTGGCTCGTTGGCTTCGAGGGGGTGGAGGATAAGGCTACAAACATCAACGCCCGAGCGCGGCTCCGGGAACAGAACCGCACAACAGGCGATCCCGGATGCACTGAAAAGCGGGAGCGAAGTTCAATCAACTTCGCTCCCGCTTTCATCGAGAATCAGCTAAAAGTCTATTTGCTTAAACAATCATCGCGGTGACCGTCCTGCGTATCAGCTTTACGCGCTCCGCGAACCATTCAGTCTGCGCGCAGGTTGCGGAAGGTGATCGAATAGCGCAGCGCATCCACCGGCGGGATGCTGTGCTCCCACACAGAGCGCGCCTCCCCGCTCAGGAAGTAGGCAGAGCGCGGCTCGGCCACCACGCGCACGCGCTCCCACTTCTTCGCGCCCACCGCCCGCCGCAGGCGCAGCACGCACGGGGCGAGCAGCGAGATGCCGACCACCTGCCCGAAGACGGCCTTATCACGATGCCACCCGATCCCCGCGCCGGGGCTATACTCGGTGACCATCACATGTTGAAACGCCTCCGCTTCCATGCCGCCAAACGTGGCGGCGACCTCGCGCAGCGCAAGGAGATATTCGGGAATGTCCTCAGCTTTACGGAGATGACGCGCGGAGAAATCGTACTGCCAGCCGAAAGAGACCACGCGCCGCTTGCCCGTGTAGCCGTGGAACTCGAACTCACGGAAGGGCAGTTCGCGCACGTGCGCGAGAAGCGCGTCCTCTTCGGTCGTGCCGATCAGTTCTGGACGGTAGCGGAAGCCCTCCGGCAGATGCGCCACAATTTCGTCTGCGCCGCCCGTACCATCGAAAAGCGGCAATAATATATTTCGCTTACCCGGCATCTGCCTGACCTCGCGGAACCCCTTAATTTGGTACATTCTCAGCCGCAATTATTCTTGAGACGGTTCAAGTATATTATTGCCCTCCATAGCATATCCAAGCGTGGCGTGCGACAAGCATCAATGCGCCGGTCGCGTTGAGACGCCGGCAGCATCGCCGCGAGAGCGGGCGCGGCTGACACGACCTTCGACTGCAACTCGATCCACGCGAGCACAGATGATGGATATTGAAAAACTCGGAGACTTTGCGGAGCGGGTGGTCGCCAAAGTCGGAGCGAAAGTCGAGAGCATCATCTACTACCCGCACCCGTTTACGCAGGGCGGGCTGGTCATCGTTTGCAAGGATGAGGCGGGCGATCTTCTCAGCGTTGTAAAGAGTATCTACGCGTGTGACGCCCCGGACATTCCGGTGCATTGTCTCCGCCGGCGCGAGCTTTTCAAGCTGTCGCTGCCCGGTCTCTCTCTCACCCTTCTTCCCGCCCTGATAGACGAGAGGCCGCATCTGACCTTCTGGCTAAGACACAAGGGCGTGGTGCTTCACGGGCGCGACGTGCGTGATGCGGTGGAGCATCCCCGACATGCACGTGTGTTTCTGGAAAACCATATCGAGGCATGTATGGTGTACATGCGGCGGCACAAGATTCTTGGCTCTTTAATGCTTGGAAACTATTCACTGGTGATCAGTGAGATTGATAAACAGATGCGTTTTTTGATGGCTCTGGCGTTGTTGACTTGCGGCCACTGGGACGTGACTCCGCAGACAACTCCAGACCTCTTCATTCAATACTACGCCGACGCGCGCCCGAAACAGTTGTGGAGTGATTTCGACGCGCTGCGACAACTCGACGGTGCGCCGGATGAAAGCGCATCGCGCCGCGTCGCCTTTAAAGCGGTCAGGCTCTTTGAAAACTTTTTGTGGCGGCTGCGGGAGGCTCAAGATGAATGTGGCGATTGAAGATTATTGGAAGGCCGTGGACGGCTTGGTCGAAGACGTGCGCCGCATGGATCAAGAGGCGTCATCCGTGCTTCTCTTCGGCTCGGTGGCGAGAGGCACGGTGACGCCCGGCATCAGCGATATTATGGATGCGTTGGTCTTTCTCCCAGCAGGAGTTCTGGAGGACGAGGAGCGTTTCGATCAATGCCTCGAAATAATGGTGGAAGCCTGCAAGCATCTGTCTGAGAGCGGGCTGCCGTTTCATCCTTTCAACTACTGGTTTTTGGACGAGACACATTTGTTGGAGGCGATGTTTCTGGCGACCAACACCTCGGCTCGGTCAAGCAAGGTTGTTTTCGGAGACGACTTGGGTTCGCAGTTCGGCAGTAACCCCGCGAGTTATTTCGCCGCCCGAACCGCCTTCTTCGATATGCGAAGGCAGTTCCATCAAATGTCCATCTACCTCCACGAAGGAGAATTATCGGCAGCAGAGCGCGAGATGGTGATTTACGTGCTGCGTATGGCGAGTAAGTATGCGCCCCTGCTGGCTTGCATAGCTTTGAACATCTGGCCTGATGTCGTCGGCGCGTTAGCGGCTTTGCAGGAAGCTCTGCCTGATTTGGATACCGACTTGTTCCTCAAACTTAGAACTGTCCAAGAGCATCCCGACACAATGACGGACTCGGAAGAACTGAAGGACATCATCACCCGTTTAATGAATTTTTTAGAGGAACTGAATGACAGGCTTCTCTCACGTCTGCGCACGAATGACGAATGGTGGTCTCTATACGATGCACTATCGCGCGGCGACCTCCCGGCTCGAAGTTAAATAACGGCTCGACGCCCGTTTGCGGCCAGACTAATTACGCGTCGTGCGGCGGCGGCGCGCAATTTCGTTTCTGCTTCACTCGCCTGTCAGGCACAGCTTGCTCTCCGCCAGGCTCAGGCAATGAGCAAGCTGCTCGGCCAGCGTTTTAACCTGCGGTTCGTGAATCAAGTTGTAATGATTGCCGGGGACGCGATGCACCTCGACGCCTTCGAGCGCAAACCTGTCCCAACCAAGCGTAGGGTCTGCGACATGGTCTCGGCTCTCCGGGTTATCGCGGTCGTCTGTCCGAAAAAGCGTGATCCGCCCGGCATACTCCTGCGGCGCATAGCTGTTTAAAGCTCGTGCGTTGAATTTGTAGACCGACATGAGCCGGCGCGCTTCCGTCAGCCCGAAGTCGGGCGGATACATGCCCGCCTCTTTAGCCAGCTTGATGATGTGAAGCAATTGTTCATCGGGCGTGAGACGGCGAAGGTGCTCTCTTGAGATCGGAATGTAGCCGTCGAACCAGTACATTAAAAAGTCCGAATGGTCTCTGTCCGGGGTGCTGTCTAGTTGCGGGACGGCGTTTGCCGAGCCCGGGCTTGGCACATGCACCTGTGTATCGAACAGGGCGAGGATGGCGAGCGATTGCCCCTGCGCATGAAGCTGCCGCGCCATCTCGAAGGCGACGACGCCGCCCATTGACCAGCCGCCGAGAAAATAAGGGCCGTGCGGCTGAATCTCACGCATTTTCTCGCAGTAGAGGGCGGCCATCTCTTCGATGCGTGGAGACAGCGGCTCTTCCACGTCCGCCTCCCTGCCCTGTGATTGAAAGGCGTAAAAGGGTTGCTGCGCGCCCAGATGTTTAGAGAGTTGCGCGTATGCGAGCGCGCTGCCCGTCGCCGAGTGGACACAAAAGAAAGGCGGCTTTGACCCGTCAGCCCTGATGGCGACGACCGACGAACGATGGCCGAAGTCTTTCTGTTCACGAATCAAGACCGCGAGTTCTTCGATGGTCGGGTGCTCAAGCAGCAACGCCGCCGGAAGATTTATGTGCAGGTGCTTTTCGATGTTGGAGACGACGCGGATCGCCAGCATGGAATGGCCGCCGAGTTGAAAAAAATCCTCCGTCACCCCGACGGACGGCACGCCGAGAACGTTCTCCCATATCTGAGCTAAGCGAAACTCAAGCACGTCGCGCGGCGAGACAGGCTCCTTCTCCGGTGCGTTGCTTTGCTGTTTGGCGGCGACGGCGTTGAGAATGCTTTCCACGTCTCCTGAGCCGGCGGCTATCCGTCGTGCACGCGCCGATTTTGATTGAGGCTTGTCAGGTTTCATCACGGTTCGGAGCCTTCTTGATCTTCCGCTTCGAGGGTGAGAAGCGCGCTGTCAGGAAGCGCGGTCAATGGAGCGTGGTTGCGACCGACGAGAAATTCCGGTCGCGGTTCTTTCTTCGGTTGCGGGATGTTTTCGATGCTGTTGTAGGTGACGACGACGGAAATTCTGTCGAACGGGGAGATGTTATTGGGCGAAGCGTGAACGATGTTCGGATGAAAAAAGATGACCGAACCGGCACGGCACTTCGGCGACACGATGCCGTAGCGAGAAACCAACTCGGCAATCGCCTCTCTGTCGAACGAGTATCTGAGTTGCGCCGTCACGGTGGAAATCCATGCCGGGCTGTGCCGGTAGGGTTCCGGGCGCGCGGCGGGGTCGGAGAGAAAATCGTCGCGGTTCGGCAGATCGAAAACGCCTTCGCGGTGCGAGCCGGGAATGAAAAACATCGGCCCGTTGAATTCCGTCATATCATCCAGAAACACAGCCGCATTGATCACACGCGGCGACGGCATCCCATCCTCATTCAACCAGTACACGTAGTCTTGATGCCATTCCCAGAGGTCGCCGACGAAAGCCACCTTAGCATTGATTTTGACCTGATAGAGATAGACCGGGCTTTCGAGGATTTGGATTGAAGGCTCAAGTATCCGTGGATGGCGCGATAGTCGTTGAAAGATTTCGTTCTTCAGATGCGGGCCATAGACGGAGCGGACAACTCCCCCCTCCGCCTCGACGATTCTGCCCAGCCCCTCCCGTTTGAAGATGGAAGGCAGTTGCGCTCTCAGCGTCTCGATCTCGGTTAGAGAAAAATGGTCGTCGAGACAGAGAAAGCCCTGCTCGCGGAAGGTCTGCAACTGCTCTTGTGTGAGGCGCATTAATCACCGAACCCCCTTCTTCTTCTTCCTTAATGGGTATCCGTCTTAGTTTGCAGACGACGCTCGGACATGTGAATGCCTGCGGCCATTCCCACATATAACTCCGCCGCGCGGCAAATTTCAAAACACCGGCTGCAACACGCTCACCGGGGAATTGAGCGAAGCTGCTTTGGTAACGTTTTCAGGGAAAAAGTTGTAGGGGTTCATCGGGTCGCCCGCGATGCTCTCAATCGGTAGAGTCCGACCGATTCCGTATTGTTCGGCAAGGCTCAGCAGGACTTGCAGGACGGCCTTGTCCTCAAGGGCGAAGCCGGTCGAATCGAAGACCGTCTGAGAGTCTCTGAATGAGGAATAGCTCTGCTCGTTCCTGATGAGTTCGATGAGAGAAGGGCCTATCTCTTCGAGCGACAACTGTTGACACTCTCCCTCAATCAGGGCTTGCGGCAGGTAATCGGGAGACACAAGGCTACGCTTCAGCAGGCCGAGCGGCAGTTCGATTTTCTTCGGCAGGTCGGAGCCGACGGCGTTGATATGCACCCACGGTTTGAGATGTTCGTCGGAGATGATGGGGGCTGCGCCGATTGGAACGGAAGTCGCGGTGCAGATGATGTCGGATTCGCGTTCCAGAATCTCTCGCGGCACGATTTGCACGTCGAGCCCCATGAAACGGCTTCTATCGAGAAAGGTGCGGGCGTGGCTTTCCACAACATCGTAGACGAGCACCTGTCCGATGTCGAAGATACGCGAGAGCGCGTGCAACTGTGTGACCGCCTGCGCCCCGCATCCGACCAACCCGACGACCCTGCTTGCCCGCCGCGCGAGAATCTGGCTGGCAATCGCGGAGGCCGCGCCCGTCCTCAGCGCAGTGGCTAAAGTGCCATCAACGAGCGCTTTCAGTTGGCCTGTGGAGATGTCATAGAGGCTGATGGTGGAAATGATGGTCGGGACGTTATAGAGGGTGGGGTTGTTCGGGTTGTAGCCCACCATTTTGATGATGGCGGCTTCGCCGATTTGCATCACGGGCATCCATTCCAGAACGCCGGGGAAAGGCTTGTGATAGGCAAAACCGTCGCGCTGCCTGACGATGGTCGCCGCCTCGTCAAAAGTCTCGAAGGTCTGCTTCAAAGTCCCGATAACATTATCCATGAGTTGGTTCAAACCAACCTGGCCAACCAATTTCGCAATATCATCCCGGGTGAGAACTGTGGTTTCCATGCGAACGCTCATACCTCTTATCTGGTGAAGTCAGCCAACCTGTGTTCGTTACGCGCTATTGTGAGTGACGGCTGAAGAATTTTCAACGCGCTTTAAGCTCTGGCGTGGAAATATAACAGGCGAACCGAAATACTTTCGACCCGCTTGATAACCTGATTTTGACGAAAGAGTTACTGTGCCGATTTTTGAGTTGACTGAACAGCGTGAAGTCGGCTTTTCGGGGGCTGATTCGGTCGTGGGCTTTTAGATGAGAGAGCCGGGCAAAATGTTGGCTGTTATTGTAAGACATCGCTGAAAATTATTCCGACCCGCCGTGGCCGTCCGCCAGTGCGGCGCGGTCTATTTTGCCGTTCGGCGTCAAAGGCCACGCGCTAACCGCCACGAACGCGGTGGGAACCATGTACTCCGGCAGAAGCCCCAGCAGATGACGGCGCAGGACGCTTGAGTCCGGCGGTTTTACCCCGGGCGGGGGGATGAGATATGCGATGAGACGCTGCCCGTCGGAGACATCAGCTTTGGCCAGCACGGCTGCATCGCGGATTGACGCGTGTAGTCTGAGAGCGGCCTCGACTTCGCCGGGCTCGACCCGTTGGCCGCGAATTTTCACCTGCCGGTCTGCGCGTCCTAGAAACTCAAGCCGCCCGTCGGGCAGATAGCGCGCCAGATCGCCCGTCCGGTAAAGGCGCGTGCCGGGTGCGGAGTCAAAGGGGTTGGGAATAAAACGCTGCGCCGTCATGGCGGGGCGGTTCAGATAACCACGCGCCAGACCTGCGCCTCCCGCGTACAGTTCGCCCGTCTCGCCGACGGCCACCGGCTGTAGATTCTCGTCAAGCAGATAAATGCTCATATTAGAGATCGGGCGGCCAATCAGCACTCGACGATCCGGGGGTTGCTGCGCGACATCGAAAAATGTGGCGTCAGCCGAAATCTCTGACGAGCCGTAGAGATTAATCAAATGTCTCCCGGGCAGCAGCGTTTGAAACCGCTCGCAGAGCGGCAGCGTTAATTCCTCGCCGCTCGTAAACCAATACTTGAGATGCGGCAGGCGTTCGTGCAAATCGTCCTGCAGGTCGAACAGTAAATTCAGAAAACTCGGCACGAGCACAATCCGCGTGACACGATGCGTCGCCAACAGTTCGACCAGAGCCGTTAAATTCGAGAGCACGGGGTCGGGAATCAAGATCAGAGGCACGCCACGCAGCAACGGCCCGAAAATCTCCCAGACCGAATCAACAAAGCTCAGAGAGGTCTTCTGGCAGCAGACATCCTCCGGCGTGAAGCCGTAGGCGTCCCACATCCACTGAAAGCGGTTCAGCGCGCCGATGTGAAGGCAGAGAACTCCTTTCGGTTTACCCGTCGAGCCGGAGGTGTAGGCACAATAGGCGAGGTTTTCGGGAGACATCCGAACCGAAGGATTATCGGAGTTGGCAAGCTCGACGGCAGGCCAGTCCGCGTCGAGAAGTATCTCAAAAGCATCGTGAGGCGGAAGCGAAGCGCGCGAGGCTTGCGTGCTGACGAGTATCCTGACGCCGGAATCCTGAATCATCCATGCCAGTCGTTCAAAAGGATACGACGGGTCGAGAGGCAGGTATGCGCCGCCAGCCTTCAGGATGCCGAGAAGTCCGACGATCATCTCGATTGAGCGTTCGACACAAAGGCCGACGATTGTTTCGGTCGAGACGCCCCGGGCGCGTAAGTGTTGGGCGAGGCGGTTGGCGCGTATGTTCAACTCGCCATACGTCAAATACCGCTCACCGCAAACGACCGCCCGCGCGCCGGGGTTCGTCTCCGCCTGCCTCTCGAATTCTTCATGTATGCAACGCGCGGGCAGCGGCGTT
>DASPJG010000422.1:0-6799 GCA_035628755.1 Pyrinomonadaceae bacterium | reverse complement strand
GCGAGGAACGCGCCGCGCCGGAGGGCGGTTGCGAGCGGCCCGTTGCGGTTGCCGACGGTTTGAATCTCGGTGGCGACCACGCCGGGGCGGACGATGTGCTCGGCGGCGATGATGTTCGGGTCGGGCGGCACGGTCGGGTCGAGTCCCTGCACGTGCGTGTTGAATTCGGGGCGATACTCAATCGGGTGGTTCGCGTCAACGGACTGCACCTGACGGTCGCCGATGAAGAAGGTCGCGCCCGTGCCGAGACGGCGCGTGCCGTCGAAGAAGATGCCGGGGTAAGTTGCGCCGACCTTCTGCTTCATGATGAGCAACTCGCGCATGTCCCACAGCGTAGCACCCAGTACTCGCCGCCGTCGTGCACCTCGAACGGGATCGCGCCGGGGTTCAGGTCGGGCGCGGCGGCGGGGTTATAGCTGCGGTCGCGGCGCGTGAGTCCCTGCCCGTTCAGCGAATTATAAGACCAGCGGTAGTTGGTGTAAGGAATACGGCGGATGCCGATGTCGTATTCGCCCGTCGCGTATTCGCCTTCAACGTCGTCGTCGGCCATCGAGCAGGCGAGGTAGTCGCCCCAACCTTCGCCCTGACTGCCGGACTCGCCCACCAGACCGTTGCCGACGCAGCCCGTGTCGCCCTTGCCGACGGCGCGGTTGTTGATGGCGTGCATGTGCTCGTGACCCACGATGTCGAAATCGAAGCTGCCGTCGGTGCGGCGGAAACCCGTCTCGGTGAAGACGTACATCTGCATGCGCGGCTTCGCGCCTTCGACCGTCGGCAGCATGTTGGCGTTGTCCGTGCCGGAACCGTCCTGCACCTGCGCCACGACGCCGTCTCGCCCCGCGCCGCCGCGCCCGAAATTGTCCTGCTGGAAGTTGAAAGTGGCTTCGGTGAAGCCGAGGCTGTAGAGATAATCGTGGACGATGTTGTTGTAGTAGAAGAGCGCGAGCGTGCCGGGGAAGATGTCTGTGTCCGCGGTCGCGGGGAAGACCACGTCGCAGGGGCCGACGAGCGGAGGACAATCGCCGCCGCCGGGGCCGACGCCGACCGCGTCCTGCGTGCCGAATTCGTAGCTGTTCGTAAAGTCGAAGCGCGGGGCGATGAACTGCCGGTTCGGGTCGTAGCCGCGTATGCCGTTGGTCGTTTCGTCGTCGTTGGCGCGGTCGTCCGACACGAGGACGTTGTTGCCCTCGGTGTAGTTCGATTCAAAGACCGACGAGAGCGAGCGGCCATCCGGCAACACTCTGGGCGCGCCCGCGAGCGTCGTCAGGGTGGCGGAGAAGGGCTGGTCGCAATCGCGCGCAGGCAGCGTTCCCGTGCAGGGGACGGGCGCGTTTTCGGGCGTGTTGCGCCGCTTGGCCTCTTCGGCCATCGTGTAGCCGTAGTTTCTGGTGGAAGCGCGTCCGGTGTCGTCTTCGGTGATCTCCGCGCCGCCCGTGCCGGTCGGCAGGTAATACCAGCCGAAGGGCGAGCCGGGGGAGGGGTTGGCCGCATCGGGCATGCCGCGCAAGACCTGTCCGAAAGGCGCGTTGTAGATGAGCGCGGCGAGCGCGCCGCCGGGAACTGAATACGGGTTCTCGGTGCGTGCGCGCACGAGCGATTCGCGGAAGCCGCGACCGCTGTTGCGCGCGATGCTGGCGGGAGCGGGATTTTCCGCCGCGTAACCGGGACGCTGGCCGGGCGTGGTGGCACGCCCGAAGCCGCGCCGACCGCTAAGGCCGGTGGGCGCGGAGTCGAAGATTTTCGCCTGAGCTGTGCCCGGCGCGTTAAAGCTCTCGACGAGGTCTTGCAAGTCCGGGCGGAACGTCGAGCGGCGGCTGTCAACGGGGCCTCCTCCCGGCTGGCCGAACGAAGGCAGCAACGGGCGGTTGCTCGCCTTCCCCTTCTCTTTCTTGGTCGCGCCCTGAAACATCGTCAGGCTAAAGCGATGCAAGACCTCGCCGGTTTCGGCGTCCACGACGTTCTCCCAGGCGATGCCCGAGAACTGCGGCGTGGTCAGATTAAACTTGTAGGCCAGACGCGCCTCCGCGCCGAGCGGGAAGACGGTGCGCGTCACGACGATGTCGTCCGTGAACAGGTTGCCGCCGCTGAATTTTTGCCCCTCGATGTAGCGGGCTTTGGGTTTGCCGTAAGAGGCCAGCACGCGCGTCGCGCCGAGCGATTGGCCGTTGTAGCCCGAAAGCCCCATGTCTCTGGCGGCGTACTCGATGGCCGCCGCGGGCGTAATCACCACGCTGTTCGTCACCTTCAACTGCGGGAAGCTGTCGCTGCCGACGCTCAACACGCGACCCTCGCGGTTGACGTTAACCAGCACCTCGCCCTTGTAAACCGGCACGCCGTTGACCTGCTGCTCGAACACCAGCACGTCCGTGCCCATGTCGTTGAGATGGGAGCGGCTCTTAATTTTCAGTGCGTTGAGATCGGCGTCGGTGAAGCGAAAAATTCCCTGCCAGCGTTTGAGGAAAGCGCGCGCGATTGGTTCGGCGTCGCCTGCGGCGGGCGGCGAGAGATAGCCCGCGCGGCTAAAGAGGTGGCGCGGCGTGTTCGTCAAAGCGTTGTATTGCACGACGAGCGGCGCGCCGCCAACTTCCGCGCGCAAGGCTCTCAGCTTCTCCGCCTGCGTCTCTGAGAGCGCACGCGCGACGGGACTCTTGGGAACGCCGTGCGCGCCGCCGCGCACGTCCTTTTCGGGCGGGCGCAAGCCGCCGCTGCGCGGGGCGTTAATCAAATCCTGTTTCACGGCTTCGACGGCGGAACCGAACAGGCCGGGCATGATGACGGCCAAAGCGAGCAGCACTAAAGCTGTGGCGAAAAAGATCCGGCGGGTATTCATCGACGTGTTCCTCCAGAGGTACGGCAACCCTTGCATGTGTGGCACACCGGAGAATGCTCAAACGGTGTGTAGAGCGTTTGGAAAGTGAAAACCTGTTCCGACGTTGATGCTGCGGAGACTACGCCCGCGCGGTTGAGAAATACTTGAGAACGCGCCGTCAACCGTCGCGTCAAGCGTTATTTCGATTGCATTAAACTTGCGAATGCGTTGCGCCCGTAAAATGCGCGCAATCGTCTCGACGCGTCGCGCGACGGTGCGGCCTAACGCCATACGCGCGAGCATCTGGAAATGGAATGCTTTCTCAAATGAAACCTTCGACGCGGTAGAACGGCAACTCCGTGTCGAACGGCTGGATAGTCCCCACGGGGGAATGGACGGCAGTTCGCGGTCGGGTTTTGCGAAAAGAAGGCCGCGGGGGTTTTGGCCTCGCAAAAACGAACTGTGGCTTTATTTATTTACTGGGGCGGACATTATCACCCCGCCTGATTTTCCGTCAATGAAATTGACGAACCGGGAGGTATCATTTTTTTGTCACGACAGGCAGGACGGGCGATTCTCATTCCCGGCGGAGGCGCGGCAACTTTATCGCCCGGCGAGATCGCGGCGCGCGTAGAGATTGAGCGTGACGCCGGGACGCATCGGGTAAGTTCCGACGAGTTGATAGTTCGCGCCGTTCTTGGCCTGCATCTCCGCGCTCTGCGTCGTGCTGGTGATGACGATGGCGTCGGTTGTCGGGACGACGCGGCTTTGATAGCCGACGTGCTTGTAGTCGCGCAAGTACCAGGGCATCGGCCAGTATTCGGGCGCGGCCACGTTGATGTTCGTCTCGTATTTCGTCCCCGCGCGCTCGGCGAGGCGGTTGAGTTCCCCGATCATGTCCAGATACTCGCGCTTCGTGTGCGCGTAGACGTAGACGTAGCGGTCGTCGTCGTAATGCACGTAGTTGAGTTGGATGGTCTGGTAGGCGGCGACGAGGAGGGCGACGCCGAGCACGCCGAGCGCGAGTGCGCGCCCGTGATGGCGATAGAGATAGTCAATCGCGTAGCCGCCCGTGATGGCGAAAGGGACGAGCATGCTGAGCACGAGCCACGGCGTCTTGTATTTGATGAGCGAGTAGGCGGCGAGCAGGCCGAAGCCCCAGAGCGCGGCGAAGAGCGGGAAGCGGCGGCGCGTGTTGCCAATCAGCGCGAAGAGCGCGCCCGCCGACGCGAGCAGGAACAACACAGGCTCTTCACCGAATTCCCACTTCTCGTCCCCCGCCGTGTTCGTCTTGTCGATCACGAGCCACTGTAGATACTTGTACCAGCCGTAGCCGTGAAAGCCGCTCTCGCCCGTTTTCTTCCAAACTTCATACGCCTCGACGGCGGCGCGGACGCCCTTCGAGTTCGTGAAGAAGGACGAGTAAAACAAAATGTTGACGAAAAGGAAGAGGCCGAGCGCGGCAGCAAGCAGGATCAGGATGCGCGGCCAGCCACCTAGCCGCTCCAACAGCCCGCGCGCGTCCATGCGACCGACACCCGCCTCGCCCTTTGCCCTTCGCTTGCCGCGCCCGCTCAGCCCAGCCTCACGCGCGCCGAACCAGCCTTGCCGCGCGATGAACCACTTGTAGACCCACGACGACGCCCATGCGATCAAGAGCACGCCGGCGGAAATAAAGGCCGTCTCTTTCGTCGCGAACAAAAGCCCGGCGGAGATGGCGGCGAGCGCAAGGGAAATCGAACGCTCTCCGTCGTACCGCCAGAGCAGCACGAACAACATGCCCGCACTGAACAGAATCAACGCCAGCGCGGCTGCGTAATACTCAGGGCGATAGGTCGCGCCGAGCGACGCGACGACGAGCGCGAGCGCGGCGACACCGATCGCTAAGCCCGAACCCGTGCCCGGCGAGGCATCCGGCGAACGCGGCAGCGCGTCGTGTTCGTAAAAACGCAGGGCGGCCACGACGATGCCGAACGTGAAGAACACGAACATCATTTCGTGTATGAAGTAGCGCGAGAAGAAGACGACGCCGGGCGACAGGGCGAGCAACGCCCCGGCGGCGAGCGCGCCGACGCTCCCGATGTAGCGGCGCAGGCCGAGCGCGAGCCACACGGTCGCCAGCCCGAAGAGGAGCGGCAGGAGGCGCACCGTCCAGGTGCCGTACATTTGCAGACGCTCGGCGGCGATGGCGAGCGGCAGGGTGAAATAGTAAAGCGTCGGGCCGTGATAATTTGTGGGGTCGTAGCGGAAGATGCCCGTCTGGATCAGGTTGTTGAGGAAGAAGCCGTTGACGCCTTCGTCGTGGTGCATTGGCCGGAGTTCGAGTTGGTAGAGACGCACGAGCGCGGCGACGAGCATCACCGACGTGTAAGCGATCCACCATACGCCGCGAGAAAGTTCCCCGCCCGCGTCGGCCTGTGTCCCGGCGGCGGCAAAGTCCTCCGTCTCGCTGCCCCGCGCGGGCTTCGCCTGCCACCCCTTCTGTTTACTGCCGCGCGACTTTGTAGAGGCTGTACCCACCTGTCTCTCCAACTTTCGTGAAGCGTCTGAAGAACTGTTCGTTGACCGGAGTCGCGCCGCGCTCAAGCGGGCTGACGACGACGTACTCGACGCCGTGTTTCGCCATCAAGCTCTCCGCGTCGGGCGCGCCCGCATACATGCGTTTGAGTTCGGCCTCGCGCGGCGTGTAGTCAATTCCCTGCGACCAGAGATGCCCCGCGTAGCCCATCAGGGCGCGTCGTCCCGTCAAATAAACGGGATGATTATAAGTCGGCGCGTGAAGAATCAGTGAACGCGGAGCGGTTTCGGCTTTGATGATCTCGGCGAAGGCCACCCCCGCGCGGTCGAACTCCCGCTGCTCCGACGCCTCCGATACGACGCGCCACACGTCGAGCGCGCCCGCCGCCGTCAACGTCAACAACAGGACGACCGCCGCCACGCGCGTCGCCATGTGCAGTCGCCACAAGCGCGCCAGCAGCAACGCGACGAGCGGCACGGAGGCGATATACCAGTAGTACAGCACCTTGATGTTGTCCCAAATCCACGGCGAGATTTTCCCCGCGTTGGAGATGATGAACAGGAGCGTGAAGGGCAGGTAAAAAAGCAGCAGACGCCGCGACGCGACCGCGCCGTTGTGACCGCGCCCCGCCAACCAGACCAACGCCGCGACGAGCAGCGGGATAAACAGCCCCGTGTTCTTGAACCAGAACCACAGCGCATCCTGCTCGCCGCGATCCCAGCCGAACTGCCACCCGAAGAAACTCCCCGCCCGCGCCGCGCTCTCGCGCGTCGCCCACCACATCTGCGGCGCGGCGATGACGAGCGCGACCGCGAAAAAAATGAACCACGCGCGCCAGCGCGGAAACAGCAACGCCAGACACCCGCCCATCAACATCAACACGACGAAACTGTGCGCGTGAGCCAGCGGCAGCAAACCGGCCACCACGCCCGCCCCTACCATTCGCGCGACCAACGGGGAAACTGAAAAAGAGAGAAGCGGGAAACCGGGAATCGGCGGCGGCGCGGCGACGCCCGAAGCGCGCTTCGACTTTTTCCCTGCCTTCCCTTTTCGACTGGCGTTGTTCTCTTCCTCCGCACTCGCGCCCGTCGCCTTCCGCGCTTCGCTATCTTCTTCTCCCGTCGCCTGCCACCATTGCGTGATGACGACGAGCGCGAGCGGCAGGCCGAGCAACAGCCCGCGTTGCGGCACGAGCAGCGTCGTGATGGCGTTGCCCCAGCGAAACGCGCCGTCCGAAGTGATCGTGTAATCGCGCGGCAGCCGCCCGAGCAACTCGAACAGACCGAGATTCCCGCCGCTCCACTCGCGCGCGAACACCCACCAGCCGAGGCCGCCGCTCAACAACGCCAGCGCGGGCGTGATGAGCGCGGCCACGCGGTCGCCGCCCGTCAGCTTCAAAGCGAAGCGATACAGCAACCCGACGAGCGCGAGCGCGAGCACGAGATTTTCCAGAAAGAGCGCGCCTTCCAGCG
>DASPJG010000421.1:0-3536 GCA_035628755.1 Pyrinomonadaceae bacterium | reverse complement strand
CGTGGTGTTCGGCGGTGTAGAGGCGGAGGATTTCCTGTCCCTGTCGTGAGCGCGGGTCAATGGTGCGGAGGTGCTTGCGTCCCTGCATCTCCCAGAGAGCAGTCACCTGCCCGTCTTTTTCGACGGCGTGATAAGTGATCTCTTCCGTGCTCGCGGGAGCGGCCTCGGCTGTCTGCGTTGCGCTCCCGTCGCTTTGGCCGGTTTGCGCCTCGGGGGTCGCTTCCGCCGCGCCTGACGCGTTCTCGTTTTCTGCCATAGTTGTTCCTCTCAAAATTTGATTTTAAATCGCGTGTTTGTTGTGCGGGAATTGTGGCACAAAGCGTGCGGGCGTGTCCACCATTAAGAAGTTTGGGACGCCTATGTGGCGGCGGGAGAGAAGAAGCAGAAAAGCAGCGTGACGGATTGACCATCGGGCAGCACGTCGCGCCAGTGCGTGAATTCCGAGCCGCGATAGAGCACGGCGTCGCCGATCTCAAGACGCACCGCGCGCGCGCGCCCTTCGACTTCCATGCAGATCGGCCACGCCTGCGCTTCTTCCAACTCCGGTTCGGCATCAACGACAAGCGAGAGGTTCCAGACGTACTGCGGTTGATCCTTGTGCGGACGCAAAAACGCGCCCGGTTGATAGACCGAAACCTGACAGTGCGAAGGCCGGACGGGCGTGGGCGTGATGCGGTTCACGAGCGCGGTGATCTGCTGTTGCGCGAAGCGCGCGGTCTCTTCGTCGTAGATGGAGCGGCGAAGGTGCGCGTAGTGTTTGTTGCTGCTCGCCTTGAGGTGGCCACGACGGTCGAGCGCGCGGAAGTAGCGGCGCAAGGCCGACAGTTGCAGCGGGTGAATGATCTTGCGCAGCACGGCGTGCTGTTCCGTTTGCAGATCGCGCCTTAAGTCTTCGCAAGCGCGCCGCCACGCGTCCGCGCGCGCCGCTTCCCTGCCGGGCGCGATTAAAATCCGCGCCTCCGCGAAACGCGCGCCGACTTCCGCATCGAGTTCGGCGGGCGTGATTGTTCCCGCGCGAAGTTGTTCCAACAGTTGCGCCCGTTCACGCGTGAGCCAGTAAGGGGCGAGTGTTTCCGTGCCCGCATCTTCGACCCAGACGAGCGGACGCCGGGGCGAAAAACGATCGAGAAACGGAAGCCGCGCGGACAGGCGGGCGGGTGGTTCGTCGCCCGTTTGCAGTGTGACGCGCGGGTTGAGTTCGAGCGCGTCGAGCGTCGGCGGCGGTTGAACGCCGTCGCGCTCGCGGTAGGGAATTAAGTCTCGCGCGGACTCGTCGAGCGCACACTCGAAGCGGATGTCATCCGAAGCAACATCTTCGACGGCAGGACTTTCAACCATCCGCTCGCCGTGCGCCGCCGCGTGCGAATGATGCGCCGCGCCCGCCGCGTCGTCGCGCGCCGAAACGTCGCGGAGCGCGCCGCCCTCCTGAAGACGAAAGAGCGTGGCGATGGCGGCGACGCGTTCGCCCTGCGCTTCGTAGCGCGCGCCGAGTTGGCGAATGGCCTCGGCCACGGAGAGCGGGCGGGAAAACAGTTCGAGTATGACGAGCGCGTGCAACCCGCACTTGATCGTCCCGCCTTCGACCGACACCTGCACCTCGTCGCTCGAATTGAGAGCGAGGCGAAGATAGGGGCGGCGTTTGAGGACGGTGTCGGGACTGAGTTTCATAAACGAGCGGCTGCCTTTTACTCTTCGAGCGAGCGCACGAGGTTAACGTAGTCGCCGCGGTCGAAGCCGTTGGCGCGGAAGTAGTCTATGAGATCGCCGTCGTTCCAGTTGACGATGGTGTTGACGACCGAGACGTTGGCGCGGCGGAAGCTGTCGAACAACGCGTCGAGCAGGGCGCGGCTTACGCCCCGCTGGTGGTAGTCCGGGTCAACGCCGATCACTTCAAGCCACCCCGCGAGCCGCGCGCCGAACTCCCAGCCGCGCACGTCGCCGATGATGAAGCCGACGACGCGCCCGCCATGCTCTGCGACGAGACAGGTGGCCGGAGAACGCCCGATGTAATCGGCGGCCTTCGTCTCGTAGTAGGCGGCGTGGGGCTTGCCCGTAATTTTTTCGTTGATGCGCAGCAGTTCGTCTATGTCGCGCACGGTCATGCGGCGCACTTTGATGTCTTTCATACGTCTGGCCTTGAACGCCCTGTGCCGCCGAACACCGCCGAAGACGCGCGTCGCAACCTTGCGCACGAGGCGCGGCTTGAACGAGCGTCGGATGATGTTGCGATACGTCTCGTGGCCGGAGACGGCGTCGAAGAGCGCATCGTACATCACGGGGTCAACTTTTCCGACATCGATCATCGGGTCGAGAAAGAGGCGCGCGCCCGCGAGCATCGCACGCCGGACGGCGACGCCGTAAGCGTGGTCGCCGAACAGGTCGCGGCACGCACGCCGGTAGTGTGTGAAGGCCGCGCGCGAAACGCCGTGCTCCAACATCGTCTCGGCGGCGCGCAAGCCCGTGATGATCGCCGTCGAAATGCCCTTGCCTTTGAAGGGGCGCAACCAGCCCGTCGCGTCGCCGACGAGCGCGTAGCGGTGGCCGAACGCGCCGCGCGCGGGCGCGGAGGGAAAGCGGCCTTCGTAGTAGTTGATGGCGCGCTCGTCGAAGGGGGGGAGCAGCACGCGCACGTCAGGCAGTTGGAGAAATTGGTCGAGGTCGGACGATGAGACCCGTTCGCCCGCGATGTTGATGAGGATGTGATCGCCTTTGGGCGTGACCGCGCCGAACTCGATGCGCGGGCAGCCGGGCGGAAGCAGAAAGGCATGGACGATGTGGCCGAGTCGTTCGCCCTGAAAGCCGTGTCCCGCTTCGATGGTCGTCAAATAACTCTTCAACCACTTCGACGGGCGCACAAACCCGTCGCCGCCTCCGCCCCGCCCCGTCACCTCCTCAAAGACCGACAGCATCGCCTCGTCCAAGCCGAACGCGCCAATCACGGCGTCGGCGCGTTCGTAACGTGATTCGCTATAGACGCGCACCTCGTCGAGCGCGCCTTCGCGCACGAACTCTACGCCCGTCACGCGCGACTCGACCACTTCCGCGCCGAGTTCGCGCGCGCAATCCAACAGGAAACGATCAAACTCCGCGCGCTCCACGGCGTAGGTCGCCTGCCCGTGCCCGGCCTCGCTGGCCTGCGCGCCGTGTCCCATGAGCAGCACGTTCTCGCGCGCGCCGTGGAGGCGATAGCCGAAAATCTGCCGCTTGATGAGGGCGCGCGGCAGGTGCACGTCGAGGTCGCGCGCGAGCACCTCTTCGATGGGCGGCGAGAGCACGCCGACGCATTGATTGGTGTGGACGCTGAAGTCTTTGCCCTCGAAGATGAGCACGCGCAGGGAGAGGCCGCGCGCGCGTGCGCCCTGCAACAACTTGATGGCGCACGCCGACCCGCCCGGCCCGCCGCCAATGATGACGACCGTCGAATGATCATGTAAACGACAATCGCGCAAAAGTTTTTCCTTACGAAGTGCGGCTGCTGCCGCTACGCCGTCGCACTCAGAGATGGCGCGGCCATTTTAGCGTGCGCGCGAGCGCGG
>DASPJG010000420.1:0-4658 GCA_035628755.1 Pyrinomonadaceae bacterium | reverse complement strand
CTCTGGCTCGCCGGGCTGCTCGGCGCAGGGATCATGGCGGCGGTGATGGCGTCCGACTCGCAAATCCTCGCGCTCTCGACCATGTTCACCGAGGACATTTTCGCCTTCTACGGGGGCAAGCGGCGGTTTGGCGAAGCGGTGCAGGTGCAGACGGGACGCATCTTCGTCATCCTCCTGACGCTGTTCGCCTACGTCGTCGCCCTGCAAGCGCCGGAGTCGATTTTTGAACTCGCCATCCAGTACGCCTTCTCCGGCTACGCCGCGCTCTCGCCGCTCATCATCGCCGCGCTGTTCTGGAAGGGAAGCACGAAGTGGGGCGCGCTCGCGGCGACCGTGTGGACTGCGTGCGCCGTCATCGCCGTCGCCATCTTTCAAGCGACCGTCCCCGCGCCCGCGCCCGGCGTCACGACCGTGTGGGCGGCCATCGGCGGCGTCGAAGCGGTCGCGCGCACGCCGGGCGGCACGACCGTCTTCGGCTTCATGCCCGTCGTGCCGATGGTCATCGGCTCCGCGCTGTTGATGTTCGTCGTCTCGCTCGTGACGCGCAAGCCACAGGCGGCCACGATTGAGAAGTATTTCGCGCGCGCGTAAGCAGATTTCGCGCGCATAAGCAGAAGGCATCGCGGCGGCGCGCGTCTTTCCCACGACGAAACGCGCGCCCGGCTACGCGACTAGTTGCGCGCTGGTCAATGTCGAAGTATGAGGCTATTGACTTGCCCGCCTTTTTGCCGTACACGATATAACCCACACGTTCACACCGTATTCGACGGACGGCAGGAGGGATTACTATGCAAGGGCCTTTGCGCGGAATCATCGCCGGCATCGCCGCGTGGAAACTCGGCGGCGGCTGCATCTCGACCATCATCATCTTCATCCTCGTCTATTACTTCCTCGGCAGGAGTTGTTGAGAAGCGACAGGGCAGGCGAGGAATAATTTGAAACCGCGAAGCGGCGACAGTTAACGTAGCTCCGTGCGCAAAGCGCGGCAATCAAGCACGCCAGTAAAATCACGAAGCCCCGGCAGGGGCGACACATCAACGCATTCATGTGTCGCCCCTGCCGGGGCTTCGTGTTATGTCGTACAGACGTTGCTACCTGACGGCAGCGGATATTGACTGTCGCCGCTTCGCGGCTTCAATCCCCGTCCCGCCTTGACGCTTCGGGTGTGCTTACGGGGTCGCCGCGCCGCGCATCGTTTCGTCGCGCTTGGCTTTGAACTCCGAACCGGCCTTCCATTCGGGATACTTGTCGCCCTGCGCGACGCGGTAGCCGATGAAGGTCAGCAGTTGCGCGTCTTCGACCGCGCCGGACAATTCCCAGTCGGGTTTTATCTCGTCGGAGACCTTGTGGTAGTCGCGGTCGGTGTACTCGTCGCGCTTCTGCTTGCTGTAGGCGGCATCCTTGCCCACGTAGTCCACGCCGGAATCCGTGTAAAGCGCGGGCACGCCCACCTTCGCAAACTCGAAATGATCGGAGCGGTAATAGAAACCTTTCTCCGGTTCGGGGTCGGGTTTGACGGTGCGACCCTGCGCGCCCGCCGCCTCGCGCAGAAGGTCTATGAGCGTCGAGTTGTCGTCGCCGACCATCGTGATGTCTTTCGTGCGTCCCCACTGGTTAACGCCGTCAATGTTGATGTTGGCGAGGGTCTTGTTGACCGGGTAGAGCGGGTTCTCCGCGTAGTGTTTCGCGCCGAGCAAGCCCTTCTCTTCGGCGGTGACGGCGAGGAAGATGATGGAACGCTTCGGCGCGGGCGTCATTTTGGTGAAGGCTTCGGCGATCTCAAGCATCGCGCCCGTGCCAGAGGCGTTGTCGAGCGCGCCGTTGAAAATCTGGTCGCCCTGAAGTTTAGGATCGCGCCCCAGATGATCCCAGTGCGCCGAGTAGATGACATACTCGTTCTTGAGCGCGGCGTCCGAGCCTTCGAGTTTGGCGACGACGTTGCTGGAGTTGATTTCGCGGATCGTGTTTTTGACCTCGAAGTTGGCTTTGGCGTTCAGCGCGACCGGCTTGAAGTCTTTCGTCACGGCGGCGCGCTTGAGCGCGTCGAAGTCCTGACCCGCCGACGACATGAGTTCCTTCGCACGGTCGAGCGTGATCCAGCCTTCGACCGCCGCGCGATCCATGTTCTTGTTCGGCGTCTGCACGTCGAAGTTCTCGCGCGACCAACTGCCCGAGACCACTTCGTAAGGATAGCCCGCAGGCCCCGTCTCGTGGACGATGATGGCGGCAGCCGCGCCGCGGTCGCGCGCGATCTCGTACTTGTAAGTCCAGCGGCCATAGTAGGTCATGGCGTTGCCCTTGAACATCCGCTCGTCGAGTTTCGACGGGTCGGCGGCGTCGGGCACGGCGGGGTCGTTGATGAGCATGACGATGGTTTTGCCGCGCACGTCTACGCCCTTGTAATCGTCCCAGCCGTATTCGGGCGCGACCACGCCATAGCCGACGAAGACCACGTCCGAGTTCTCCACCTTCGACTCCGACACGAAGCGGCGCGAGACGGCCACATAGTCCGTCGGGAACTTCAAATCAATCGTCTTCCCGTTCGCCGTGAACGACGCGCGCGGCGCGCCCGTGAAGCCGACGAGCGGAACTTGCTGCACATAAGTCCCGTCCGGGTTGCCGGGCTTCAGGCCGAGACGTTGAAACTGCTCGGTCAGGTATTTGACCGTCAGTTCCTCGCCGCGCGTGCCCGGCCCGCGCCCCTCGTACTCGTCCGAGGAGAGCACTTTGGTGTGCGCCATGATGTCGTTGGCGTTGATCGTGTCAAGCGCGGGTTTGAGTTCGGCGGGGAGGTTGGCTGCGGTCGTGGCGGCAGGGGCGTTGGTGTTCGCCGTCTGGTTCGTCGTCGGCGTCTGCACGCACGCAGCGGCCAGCAAGCCAAGCGCGGCGGTGAGCGACAGAGCAGAAAGAATGCGCTTCTTCATTTTCATGTGCCTCGTCTCGGAGTTGTTTTGGAAGTTGAACGAAACGTTTCTATGCCGAAACGGGCGGCAAGTCAAATTGTTAAATTCGACGCGCGACCGCGCCCTTTCGCTTGCCGCTCAAGCGGCCACCGGCACGCTTCAACCGAAACAGTAGAGCCGCCCGTCCTGCGCGCCGATGACGATGCGCCCGGCAGCGATGGCGGGCGAGGCCGAAAGAGCCGAGCCCGCGTCGAACTCCCAGAGCTTCGCGCCGCTGTAAAAATCGAGCACGTAAAACCTGCCGTCGCTCGAACCGACGAAGACGCGCCCCGAGGCGAGCGCGGGCGACGATTCGACGCGGGCGCGCGTGGCGAAAGTCCACAAGGCTCTGCCCGTGCGCGCGTCGAGACAATGCACGTGCTTGTCGCGCCCGCCGAGCACGACGCGGTTTTCCACCGCGCCCGCCGAAGAGTAGAAGGGAAACTGCCGCTGCGCGTTGCGGTAACGCCACGAGATGCGGCGCGTCGAGAGATTGACGCCGAGCACGTAATTGTCAAACGTGCCGTAGAAGGCCGAGTTGTTCATCAACGCGGGCGACGCGCCCGTGTACGCGCCCGACACGATCGTGTAGAGTTCGCGCCCGTCCGAGATGCGGATGGCGCGAAAGATTTCGTCGCAGCCAGCCACGTAGGCCGTGCCGTTCGAGACGCCCGCGGTGGCGTGGACGGGGCCAGCCGTCTTCACCTTCCAGCGCACCGCGCCGCTGCGCGCGTCGAGACAATAGAGGTGGCCGTCGTATGAGCCGATGAGAACTTTGTCGTCCACGGCGACGGGCGACGCCTTGATCTCGCCGCCCGTCTTGAACGTCCAGACGCCGCGCCCGTTGCCCGCGTTGACGGCGTGAACCGTCCCGCCGAGATCGCCCACGTAGACCATCCCGTTCGCCACCGCGGGCGACGACTCGCCGATGCCCTCTTTACTATTCGTGTTGTACTTCCAGCGCACCGCGCCGTTCCCCAGATCGAGCGCGGCGAGCACGCCGTCCTGCGAGCCGACGTAGACCGTGCCGTTCGAGATGGCCGCCGACGATTCGATCCCCGCGCCCGCCTGATAATTCCAGAGCGGTCGCAGATTTCTCGGCACGTCGGCCTTCGAGACGCCGGTCAACTGCTGGTTTCCGCGAAACTGCGTCCAGTTGTTCGGGTCAGCCCACTGCGCCGGGGCGTGCGGAGGCGAAAGTAAAAAGGCGAAAGTTAAAAGCAGCGAGAGCGCGAACGCCCCCGGCAGACGACGGAGCGAGAGAGATTCCTTGTTCACTTCTGGCATGACCTCAAACATTCTGATTCTTGCACGTTATCAAGCGTTCTGAAATTGCGACTCTAGGGCGCGGCGGTAAAGTTCGAGCGCGCCACTGGCATCAAACGGGCGCGGGTTGAACGTGCCCGTCCATTGCTTTGCGGCGTCGGCGGCCAGCATCTCAAGATCGTCCGGCGGCACGCCCGCCGCGCTCACGCCTGCGTCGAGCGCGCCCGCCACTTTCAACTCGTCGAGACGCGCCGCCAGAACGTCGCCCGCAACTTCTTCGGCAACGTCGCGCCCGGCGACGCGCATGAGTTCGGCGTAGCGCGCGGCGACGACCGCGCTGTTCCAGCGGACGACGTGCGGCAGCAGGAGCGCGATGGCTGCGCCGTGGGTCGTGCCGTAGTGTTGCGTCAGGGGATTGGCGCAGGCGTGCGTTGCGCCGAGCATCGAGTG
>DASPJG010000419.1:0-4421 GCA_035628755.1 Pyrinomonadaceae bacterium | reverse complement strand
GGCCGAGAGCGAGGGCGAGGGGCGCGGCGCGACCTTCACCATCGAACTGCCCCTCACGGACAACTACCTCGACGGCGGCGCAACCGGAGCGCAAAAACTCTCGGCGTCGCTCGCCGAAGTCGCAACGGCGGTCAGTCCCGTCTCACAACTCACGGACTTGCGCGTGCTGATCGTGGACGACGAACCGGACGCGCGCCTCTTGCTCAGGACGATCATGGAGCAGAGCGGCGCGAAGGTGCGCGCGGCGGCATCGGCCTCCGAGGCGTTGGTCGCGCTGAAAGAGTTCAAACCAGACATTCTGGTGAGCGACATCGGCATGCCGCAAGAGGACGGCTACGCGTTGCTGCGCAGCGTGCGCGCGCTCAGCCCGGAAGAGGGAGGCCGGATTCCCGCCATCGCGCTGACGGCCTACGCGCAGGAAGACGACCGCATGCGCGCGCTGCTGGCGGGTTTTCAGGTTCATGTGGCGAAGCCGATCAACCCGCAGGAGTTCGTCGCGGTGATCGTGGGGCTGGCCGGGGTGACGAGCCGGAAGTAGAGACGACTTGCGGGGCTTGCGCCGCAGGGCGGGCGATCAACCGGCTTGCAGGTAGCGATTCACGACTTCGCCGATGGCGGTGAAATCTATCGGCTTGCTGACGCATTCGACGCAACCGGCGGCGACGGCCTTGTGCTGGTTCTCCATGTCGCAGAAGGCCGACACGGCGACGATGGGAATGTTCTGCGTTATGTCTTGGGCTTTGAGCAGGCGGGTCGCCTCATAGCCGTCGAGCACGGGCATGCTCAAGTCCATCAAAATCAAATTCGGATGCACCTGCGGCGCGAGTTCCACGGCCTCCTGCCCGTTGACGGCCTCGATCACCAAACAATTCTTCATTTGCAATATCATCCGCATCAACTCGCGGATGTCGCTCGAATCGTCCACGACGAGAACCGTGCGGTTGCCCGGCTGCACATCATCCATACGGCCTTACTTCCTTCCCAACTTGTCTCGTGAGTTTCTTTACGGGAGAACTTATCACGGCTCTCCTGAAGCGACAAGATGACAAATCGCCGCGCGCGCCAGCGGGCGCGAAAAGCCTTTGAAATCGCCCGCCGGGTGTGGGCTGCGATGAATAGTGCTATCGCGGTGAAGAAAATGACAACAGTCGTTGCTAAAACTTACGGGCGGCGGAAAAGCATTCACGCGGGGACGCAAGGGCGGTTTTCGCGTGTCAGTAGCTCTGCCGTCAAACGCCATAATGGCCTGAATCGAAAAAGAAGGAAGAGAATCAAATAATGTTAAAGACAAGCGGATACGCAACCACCGAAGCGACCGCCCCGCTCGCACCGTTCAGCTTCGAGCGGCGCGAACCCGGCGCGCACGACGTACTTATCGAAATACTCTACTGCGGGGTTTGCCACTCCGACATTCATCAGGCGCGCAACGAATGGGAGAATTCGATCTACCCGATGGTTCCCGGCCACGAGATCGTCGGTCGCGTCGCGCGCGTCGGCGCGGAGGTCACGCGCTTCAGCGAGGGCGATCTGGCGGGCGTCGGCTGTTTCGTCGACTCCTGCCGCGTCTGCGAGAATTGCCGGGAGGGCGAGGAGCAACATTGCCAGAACCATCTCGTCTCCACCTACAACGGGACGGAAATGGACGAGCAGACGCCGACCTACGGGGGCTATTCAAACCAGATCGTCGTAGACGAAAATTACACCCTGAAGATTCCCGGCGGCCTGTCGCCGGAGACGGTCGCTCCGCTGCTCTGCGCCGGGATCACCACGTATTCGCCTCTGCGCCGTTTCAACGTCGGCGCGGGACAGCGCGTCGGCGTGGTCGGCCTCGGCGGCCTCGGCCACATGGGCGTCAAACTCGCCGCCTCGATGGGCGCGGAAGTCACGGTCTTCAGCACTTCGCAATCGAAAGATGCGGACGCGCGGCGGCTCGGAGCGCACCACTTCGTCGTGACCCGGGAGGCGCAGAACCTCGAACCGCTCGCGGGCAAGTTTCACTTCATCCTCGACACCGTTTCCGCCGCGCACGATTTCAACATGTACCTCAATCTCCTGCGCCGCGATGGGACGATGGTGCTCGTCGGCGCGCCGGAGAAGCCCGCGGAAGTGGCGGCCTTCTCTCTCATCACGAACAACAGAAAGCTGGCCGGTTCGATGATCGGCGGCATCCGCGAGACGCAGGAGATGCTCGATTATTGCGCGGAGCGAAACGTCTCTTCGGACGTGGAAGTGATTCCCATCCAGAACATCAACGAGGCTTACGAGCGGACGATCAAAGGCGACGTTCGCTACCGCTTTGTCATCGACATGAAATCCCTGTGAGCATCTGGAAACGCGGCTTGAGGGTTCGGCGAGAGGTGTAGGAGAGCGAGATGCAAAAAAGAAAATTAGGTAAGGCGGGACTCGAAGTTTCCGCTTTGGGTTTGGGCTGCATGGGGATGTCGGAGTTTTACGCGGGGCGCGAAGAGGGCGAATCAATCGCGACCATTCATCGCGCGTTGGAGTTGGGCGTCAACTTCCTCGACACGGCAGACATGTACGGGCCGTTCACGAACGAGGAACTCGTCGGGCGCGCCATCAAAGGACGCCGCCACGAGGTCGTGCTGGCGACCAAGTTCGGGAACATGCGCGGCGAGGACGGTAGTTTCCTCGGCGTCAACGGTCGGCCTGAGTACGTGCGCGGGGCGTGCGAGGCCAGCCTGCGGCGTCTCGGCGTCGAAACCATAGACCTTTACTACCAGCACCGCGTTGACCCCAACACGCCCATCGAGGATACGGTCGGGGAGATGAAGCGGCTCGTAGAGGAGGGAAAGGTTTTGCACCTCGGCCTGTCCGAAGCGGCGGCGGAGACCGTCCGCAGGGCGCACGCCGTCCACCCGATTGCCGCGCTGCAAACCGAATACTCTCTCTGGAGCCGCGACCCGGAGGACGGCCTGCTCGACACGTGCCGCGAACTCGGCATCGGCTTCGTGCCCTACAGCCCGCTCGGTCGTGGTTTCCTCACCGGACAGATCAAAAGTTTCGACGATCTCGCTCCCGACGACTACCGCCGCAACGCGCCCCGCTTTCAGGGCGAGAACTTCCAGAAGAACCTCGAACTCGTCAAACGAATAGAGGAGATGGCCGCCGAGAAAAACTGCACCTCGGCGCAACTCGCGCTCGCGTGGGTGCTGGCGCAAGGGACGGACATCGTTCCCATACCGGGCACGAAGCGGCGCAAGTATCTGGAAGAGAACACTGGCGCGCTCGAAGTTCACATCACGCCGGAAGACCTCGCGCGCATTGACGAGATCGCGCCGAAAGGCGTCGCGGCAGGCACGCGCTATCCAGAGGCGGGCATGGCCGCTGTCAACCGCTGACGCAAGCGGGAAATAATTTGCGGGCAAACGGTGCGAACCGGCGGGCGACGCCTTTCGTAGTGTCGGGCAACACGCGTCGAGACGATTGAACGGAGAGATGCGCGGAGACGTGCGCCGCCGCGCGTCTCTCGAACTTGAAGGAGATCAGCGCGCGATGGGCGCGAAAAAATCTCAGCGCAACGCCGCGCTCGTCGTGTTCGGTATCATCGCGGCGTTTTATCTTCTTAACCTCGTCATATTCAGCCCGGACGGAGAAGGGCAACTCGTCGCGGGCGGGCTGATGCTCGTCGCATCCGGGGCAGTCTGGATTTACCTTCTGGGCGCGCCCGACACCCTCCATTGTGATCGCACGCTTAACACTTGCCGCCTGATCAAGGCGCGCTTTCTTCTCACCCCGAAGTCCGTCCGGGCTTTTCCGCTCGAACGTCTCCGCGACGTTTCTGTGAATGAGACGTACTTGCCCTCTCACGACAGCCCCGCGCACAAGGGCTACGAGGTGAGCTTGAAGATTGATGACGGGCGCACCCACGTTTTTTCCACCGAAGAGGGCGAGCGGAAAGCCGACGCAATCGCGAGACGCATCAAATCGTTTCTGAAAGATGACGGTCAGAGGTCGCTGACGGTGCGCAGGTTTCCGTGGACGATGATCGCGCTCGGCATCGGGTCAATAATTTTCGGCGCGCTGCTCGTCCTTAGCGGCGCGACCGGATGGCCGTTTGCGGGGCGCAGGTGAGGCATAAGTTTTTCGCAGTTTAATAACCAGTTTGCATCCCCCACCCGCCGCCCCTACAATCACGCGCTGATGACTTCTCACCTGGATGAGCTGATCAAAATTCTGCAACTCGCCTATTCGGGCGAGATGGCGGCGGCCTACGCCTACCGCGGCCACTGGCAATCGGTGAAGGACGAAGCGACGCGGGCGCGCATCCGCGAGATCGAGCAAGAGGAATGGCATCACAGGCGTCTGGTAGGCCGGATGCTCGAACGGGTCGGCGCAAAGCCGAACCGCGCGCGGGAGTTTCGCGCCGTCTTCATCGGGCGGACGCTCGGCGCGATGTGCCA
>DASPJG010000418.1:0-8881 GCA_035628755.1 Pyrinomonadaceae bacterium | reverse complement strand
CGTATTTGCCCGCTTCGAGCAATCGATCCCAGAGTTGCTCGGCACGATCCGGCGCGGCGTAGACTTCAAAGCCGTCCTCGCCCGTGTAGCCCGTGCGCGAGATGATCGCGGGCACGCCGTCAACCGCGCCCTCTCGAAAGTGGTAATACTTGATCTCAGAGAGCGGCGTCTCGGTGAGCGTTTGCAGGATGCCGAGAGCCTCAGGCCCCTGCACGGCGATCTGGCAGAAGTCTGCGCTGCGGTTGGCGAGTTCCACCGTCTCGTCGCCCCGGTGTGCGCCTATCCAGTCCCAGTCCTTCTCGGTCGTGGAGGCGTTGACGACGAGCAGCAGGTGATCTTCGGCGAAGCGATAGACGAGCAGGTCGTCAACGACCGTGCCTTCGGGCGTGGTGAGCGCGGAATAGTGCGCCTGCCCGTCAACGAGTTTGGTCACGTCGTTCGAGCAGAGGCGATTGACGAAAGAAATAACATTCGTGCCGCGCACCTCGATCTCGCCCATGTGCGACACGTCGAACAGACCGCAATGGCGGCGCGTGCGCAAGTGTTCCTCAACCGTCCCGGCGGGGTATTGGACGGGCATGTCCCAGCCGCCGAAATCAACCATGCGCCCGCCCAGACGGCGGTGCGCGGCGTTGAGCGGTGTCTGCTTGAGTGGTATCGGCGCAGTAGTCAAGCGACTCTCCTGACTCTCTTGATGAGACGTGTGAAACGCTGAAAATTATTGATGTTTGCGAAGGAGAAAACCTAACATGCCGCGCCCGGTGCGTCAAGCAACTCACCTGTTAAGGCTGCCCGCGGTGTGTGCCTTGACTCTCAAACATTCACGACTCAACTCAGAGACGCGGAAACTGTGGAAGCGAGCAGGGAGTTGAGCATGCTTGAGCTTAAAATTGAAATTTCAAATGCGGGAGCATCCGAATCGGAGAGGGCGAGCAGAGCGCGGAGCGGATAGTTGTAAACTTTTACACATACTTCCGTTTCTTTAACGCGCTCTTGATTTTAGATGCGCCGGATCGCAAAACTTTTGTTGACGCCGGTTGCTAGTTATGGTATCCATACGGTCGCCGTATCAACTGTGAAGGGATTCCCTAAACAACACTCAGTAGTCAAACCCCAGCGCCTCTGACGTGCCCGCATCACGCCTGCGACGCTTGACAATCCAAACGCCTTGAGGCGGTTCTTCCATACCAGCAGGTGGTTCTCGCAGAGTCGTTCCAACGACTAATAACGCCGCGTCTTGGCCGCAAGATCAAGCTTCATTACATCGATCCCGGTAAGGTTAATTATAACGCCCGAGCGCGCTACGTTCGGGGCAGCACCGTGTACCCATCGTTGTTGTCGGATGCGCTGTTTTTGTGCGTCCGGCTGTTATATCGAAGGGCAGAGGCGGCAACTCGTCGTCCCTTAGCCCGAGTCACCTCTACCGGGTTCTAACTTTCCGTCCAAACCCTCAGACATCCTCTTTTCGAGGACATAAGGAGATGCCGTGCCCACTAAACAGGCAAAAAATAAACAGAGAAAGAAGAAGCAGCCGTTCGAAATGAGCAGAAGAACTGTGCTCAAAGCGGGCGCTGTGGCCGGTGGAGTCGCCCTGGTAACTTCCACCAAATCTTTCCCCACACACCTTATCGAACCCACTGCAAACGCACAGACCGACGACTGCATGATTAACCCCGGAGTGAGCCCGCCGACGAGCGCGTTCGTTCAGGCTCTCCCCATTCCGCCGGTTGCCGTGCCCGTGCCGTCGCTCAATCCCGCGCCGACCAAGCACGCGAACATTACTGGCGGCGAAGCGGCGCGCGCCACACATCAGAAGTGGTCTCAGTTCTTACCCCAGGTTTTCTACAAAGTGCATACGAAGCCGGGGATGCATCGCTTCCACCCGGAGCTGCCGCTCTCGCCCATCTGGGGCTACGACGGCATCGTCCCCGGCCCGACCTTCATCGCCCGGCAAGGCGTGCCGACGCTCGTCCGCTTCCACAACGATCTGCCGCTCAACCACTTCGGTAGCGGTGGGTGGGCTATCGAGCAGGACATAGTTCACTTGCACAACGGCCACACGCCCTCCGAATCAGACGGGTTCGCGGGCGACTTCTACAACCCCGGCTTCTTCAAGGACCACCACTATCCGAACGTTCTGGCGGGCTTCACTGAAGATAAGCACGCAGCGACGATGGGCGACCCGAGAGAAGCCATGAACACGCTGTGGTATCACAACCACCGCGCTGACTTCACTTCGCAAAACACCTACCGTGGACTCGCGGGCATGTACCTGATGTTCGACGAAAAGGACACGGGCAACGAGAACGACACCAGCCCGACCGCCCTGCGCCTGCCGAGCGGCTACGGCGTCTATGACATCCCGCTCGTTCTCTCGTCCAAAACATTCTGTCCCGACGGGCGGCTGTTCGGCGGCCCCAACGGCGGAACTGCCCCGGCTGGCGGCGACAAGTTCTGCGTCAACGGCGCGGTTCAACCTTACCTCGAAGTCAAGCGGCGCAAGTATCGCTTCCGCATCTTGAACACCGGCCCGGCGCGCGTCTGGACGCTGACCCTCGACCCGACGAGGCAGTTCAAGGTGATCGCGACGGACGGCAACCTGCTCGAACACCCCATCGATGCGCCGTCGCTCAACATTGGCGCCGCCGAGCGTTACGACTTCATTCTCGACTTCTCGGACACGCAACTCGGCGATCACATCTATCTCCGCAACAATGCGACGATGAACGTCGGCGGCACGCCGCCCGATCCGCTTCCTCCGAACCTCAACAACATCGTGATGGAGTTCAGAGTGACGGGTGACGCGGTTGATAACAGCCAGGTTCCGGAAACGCTCTGCCAGTATCCAGAGATCAATATGGACGAAGTGGTCGGGACGAGAATTTGGAACTTCGACTTCGTCGGCGGCGTGTTTCAGATCAACGGGAAGATCTTCGACGAGCACCGCTCCGACGCGCAGATCGTCAGGAACACCGCGGAGAGGTGGATTTTGAGAAGCTCGCTGCCCGCCGCCGGGTGGGTGCATCCCGTCCACATTCACTTTGAGGAATTCCGCATCCTGTCGCGCGGGCTTCCGGTCGAACTAGGCGGACCGGGCATGCTGCCTCCCCCGCCGCTCGAAACGGGCAGGAAGGACGTGGTTCAACTGCGTGGCCGTGATCAGGTGGAAATCTTCATGCGGTTCAGAGACTTCAAAGGCAAGTACCTGATCCACTGCCACAACATGAACCACGAAGACACGACGATGATGGTGCGTTGGGACATCGTTGGCGACGACGAAGGCGATCTGGCCTCCAATCCTAACTTCATACCCAATCCCAACTACAGGAAGGGGGAACAGAGCTAATGGACAGAAGAAAATTCCTCAGTAAACCCGTGGCGAAAACCCCGGCAGGCAGTCCCGCGGTGGACATGTCGTCCGAGGGGCAGAAGCGTTCGTATCTCACGAACGCCGTGCTCACCAACCAGGAAGGCAAGAAGTTCAGGTTCTACGACGACCTCGTCAAAGGCAAGATCGTGGTGATCAACATGATGTATGCCAAGTGCGACGGCATCTGTCCGGCGGTCACGTCGAACCTGAAGCGGGTCTATAACGGACTCAAAGGCCGGATCGGCGTGGACACCTTCATGTACTCCATCACTCTCAAGCCCGAACAGGACAATCCGGCGGCGATGAAGCAGTTCGCACAAATGCATCAAGCCAATTTACCGGGCTGGCAATTCCTGACCGGCAATGCGGACGAGATCGAGACCCTTCGTTTCAGACTCTTCCGCTGGGATCACCCCGGCCTCGATAACGACATCGATCAGCATACGGGGATGCTCTTCCTCTTCAACGACAGCCTCTCTCGCAACTGTAAGACCCCTGCGATGAGCACGGTTCGTTCACTTCTCAAAACCATCTCATGGATGGACCCGATTCCGGTTCAGGCCGAGCGGGCGAGAAGGGACGCGGCGAAGATGGTTGAGGAATTGGAGCGCGAGGCGGCATGGGCTAATGGCGAGAAATGGGCCAAAGGCGCGGTCACCGTGGGGCGGTAATAGTCGTCCTGTAGCGTGATGAACCGGGCAGGGAGAGCCGCCCGCAAGGTGGCTCTCCCTGACCCGAGCCAGTCTGGGAATAGTAGAGAGATGTTGGCCGTAGGATTGCAGGCCGCGTCGAGATTTTGTCCGGGCGCGGCGTGGTGCCGGGCATTGAAGCATAACCATAACTCAAGGCCGTTTGGCCGGAGAGGGTCTAAACAGATGAAACGAATCGCACTTCTTTATTCGCTCATATTTATCTGCCTGGGGGCTAACGCGGTCGCTTTCGGCCAGTCGGAAGACAAGAAAGCCTGCCCCTTTAACATCGTCGGCACATGGAAGTCGCAGGCAGCGACGACAAACCCGATCCTTTTCCGCTTTGCGCCTGACGGCACGGTCACCCTGCTATCTCCTTCCACGTCGATCCCCGACGCCGACTTCGAGATGCTGGCGGCGGCAAAGTATAAGCTCGACGCGCCGTCCGCTCCCACACGTCTCGACATCATCGCCGCGCGCGGCAATGAGGTCTTCGGTAGGGGCACGACCGCGATGGAGATCACCGGGTACAACGATGACAGCTTCACCACCGTCAATGCCAAAGATGGGCGAAGCTCGGTCTGGGTCAGGGCGAAGGCGAACCGGTATTTTCTCACCTTCGCCGCACGCGGCGTGAAGGTCGACGGGTTCGTTGACGACAGTTCCACGGACATACATCCTAGAACCGGGCGAGCGACGCAGACGACTCTTGGCGGCCCCGCCTTCGCGATGTGGACTAAAATGGACGGGCGCAAGACCGTGGTCGAGACCCTCGGAATCTATCCCACCACGGACAGCATGGGCAGGATGGTTCCGGTCGTCGGCGCGATCCCGGCTGATATTTACAAAGAGTTCGCGAATGAGACCAGAAAGGACTCGGACGTGATGATCCGCCTCGAACTGACCGAGGCCGAGTTTGAAAGAACTCAAAAGGTGTTCAAGACCTGGGAGAAGCGCGTGCGCGACAAGACGCTCCTCTACGACGATCCTTACCTCAACGCGATGGAATTCCTCAGGAGGGCAGCCGAGAGCATCAACCTGTGCGGTGAAAAGATTCAACTGCACAAGCTGACCTGGCACGAGAACGACCAGATCGTCACCAAATTTAATATCCCCCAGCACCCGCTGGAGTACATCCGTGTCATGCGGAAGAAGAACGACAAGCTGCACGTCACGGACGAAAGATTTCCCAGAGACTGGCGACCGACGACATTCTAACCCCAACAGCGAACCGGAACTTCTCGTCCGAGCCAATCGGGCGGTCGCTCCGGGGATAAAACTAAGGCTGACCATGCCCGGCCAAGAGCAGGGCGTCCGCCTCTACACGGCCTCCCGCAGCCACACGGAGATAGTCCGGCTGCGGGAGGCCGTTAGCCTTTGCCGTTCAAGGCACGAACTTTCGCCGCACCTCGCGTCTCCTGTCCAACAAATCATCGCTCGGCGGTTGACCGGATCAATGCTCGCCATGCCCGTCTCCCGGCGTCTGCGCCGTGGAAAACCTTGACGGGGCGCAAACTTCGACAGTAAAGTTACGGTCGTCTCGACGGTTTGGCGAACCGTCCGCAAATCCCGGTTTTTCGTCGTTAGTTGCCTCGCCGGACATCCAAAAACACAATTTTCGCGTCCAAGCTCAGACCTTTGGACGACCCGTTTGAACGGCTTCCGCAGCCCGAATTATTGCCGGTGTATTTCGTCCGTCGTCAAATAACCCGTAAATTTACTGGCCGCAGAAACCCCCTTCAGGCCGGTCATACTTTTTCCCGAATTCTTAATCGAAAGTCGCCCATTGTTCTCTTTCCGGCATCGCACTTACGACGGCTGTTTCCGTTACCTCCTCGTGCATAAAACGGACTGTTGATTTTTCGCCCTTTTCACAGAAGGACGTAGCTTTGAAAAAAGTCAGTTTCCCCGTCTCCCGCCCCCGAGCTTCGCGCCGCCACCTGCGGTCTGCTTTATTTGTCGTGTTGAGCCTGTCGTTCGCGGCGACGGTCGCTTTCGTATTTTCGGCGGCGACGGTCGAAGCGTCGAAGGGCGTGCAGAAGAAACGGCAGACGGCCAAGCGACGCGCGAACGCGCCGCGTTCGTCTAGAGGCGCGACGACCGCTCGTTCAGCCGCGAAGTCGCGGAAGACGATGGCCGGGAAGTTTAACGAGCCGAGCATCGGCGATCAGGCGGACGGCGACGAGCGCGAAGTGATCGACGCGCGCCAGCAGTGGTTCATGATGCAGCGCGCTTACCCCTTCGACGCGCCGCCGGCGGAAGGCCGTCTCAAGGCATGGCTCGCGCGCCCGAAGGACGGCGTGCGCGGCAAGGAAGGGAATGTTGGCGCGCACGCCGCGCCGCAGGAGTGGCGCAGCATCGGCCCTTCGCCGACGACTCCGGCCTTCCCGAACAACTGGGGCTTGACGAGCGGGCGGCTCAACGCGATCGCCGTCCACCCCACCGCCCCGCACATCATCTTGCTCGGCGCATCTACCGGCGGCATCTGGCGCTCGACCGACGGCGGCGCGAACTTCGTTCCCGTCAGCGACACGCACGTTGATCTGGCCGTCGGCTCAATCGCTTTCTCGAAGAGCAACCCGTCAATCGTCTATGCAGGCATGGGCGATCTCGACAACGGCTATTTCGGCACGGGCGTCTTGAAGTCCACGGACGCGGGCGCGACGTGGGCGCGCGTCAGCAACGGCACGCTCCCGCCGCTCGGCACGACGGCGGAGATCGAAGTTGACCCGACGAACCCGAACCGCGTCTATGTCCTGCAAGCGACGCGCACGATGGCCACTTCCTACAACGAACTCAATCCCGACGGGGCTCTCTACCGCAACGGTTTTTACCTCTCCGAAGACGGCGGCGCCAGTTGGCGGCGAACGCTGGCGGGCAGGCCGCGCGACCTTGCCATCCACCCGGCGAACCCGCAGATTCTCTACATAGGTATGACGCTCGTTGACGCGCTCGGCTCTATCCCCGCAGGCGTGGCTGGCATCTACAAATCTCTGGACGGCGGCGCGACGTGGCTGCCCTTGCCCATCTTCACGGCGACTTCCGGCGCGACCACGTCCGACGTGCGCATCGCCGTGACGCCTGCTGCCCCCGAACGCCTCTACGTCATTTCCGGCACGCGCACCGCCATCCGCGTTGACATCAGCGACAACGGCGGCCTCACGTGGTCGAACAAGCCGACGACCGGAGTTGACCCCGGCCAGTTCGGCTACAACGCTTACATCCACGTCGCCCCGCACGACCCCCGCACCATCTATGTCGGCACGCGCGATCTTTACAAGACCACGGACGAGGGCGGCAACTGGGCGAACCTGACGAAGAATTTTGTTTACAATCCGAACAACACGGTTAACCCGTATCCCTACAATCCTCCCGGTTTCGGCGCGACCTCACACCCCGACCAGCACGCCTTCGCCTTCCACCCCGCGAACCCCGACATCATTTATATCGGCAACGACGGGGGCATCTCTGCATCGAGCAACGGGGGCGGAACTTTCGCCTCGCTTAATTCGTCGCTGACGCTCACGCAGTTCGTCGGAATCTCGATGCACCCGACCGACCCGAACATCTCTTACGGCGGCACGCAGGACAACGGCACGCAACTGCGCATCCACGGCACGAACACATGGCGTGAATTCGCGGAAGGCGACGGCGGGCGCAGCATCGTCAACGTGGCGAACCCGAGCATGGTCTTCACCACCTATGTTTTCGGAAGCGTCAGTCGCTTCACGAACAACGGAAATTCCGGTCGTACCGTCATCGCCGAGAACAAGTCATTCGGTGAGCCGACGACCGGCCAGCGCATCGCCTTCTACCCGCCAATGGTCGGCAACGGCGTGGACGCGACGATCTATTTCGGCACGTGGCGGCTGTTCACCTGTACGACGTGCGCCTCCACCCCGAACTGGACTCCGCCCGCCGGCACTCTGGATTTAACGAAAGGCGTCACGCCGCAAGGCTCGGATGTCCTGAGCGCAATCGGCGTCGAGCGTAAAGCCTCGGCGCAGATCATCTACACCGGCTCGGCGCAGGGGCGCGTGATGGTCTCAACCGACGGCGGCGCGAATTGGACGGACAGGACGAGCGGACTCCCCAATCGCTTCGTCGAAAGCATTACGGTCGATCCGTCGAACGCGGCTGTGGCTTACGTTACCTACGGCGGCTACGGCACGGGACACGTCTTTCGAACGACTGACTTCGGTGCGAGTTGGACGAACATCGGCGGCACTCCGGGTCAGCCGACAGCCATTCCAAACGTCCCTGTCAGCGCGTTCCTGATTGACCCCGTTACCCCGACCACGCTCTACGCCGGTTCGGACATTGGCGTCTTTCGCTCCACCGATAACGGCGCGACGTGGACGACTTTCAACCACGGCCTGCTTCCGGCGGTTGTCACAGGCTTCACCACGAGCGCGGGCGGCGTGATCCAACTTTCGACCTACGGGCGCGGCGCGTATGAGTTGACCGGCGCTGCCGCCTACACCATCAGCGGCAGCATCCGCAATGCCTCCGCCACGCCTTTCAGCGGCGTGACCGTCACGCTCACGGGAGCGAAATCCGCCGCCACCACGACCGACGCGCAAGGCAACTACTCTTTCGCCAATCTGCCTACAGGCAACTACACGGTTACTCCCGCGCTGGCGAACCACACGTTCGCGCCGCTCAGCCAGACATTCAATAATCTGAGCGCGGATCAGTCGGCTGTGAATTTCACCGCCGCTTCGTCCTGCGCCTATTCCGTCGTCCCCATCAGCCCGCAGAGTTTTCCGGCGAGCGGCGGCGCGGGCAGTTTTCAGATCGTGACGAGCGCGGGCTGCGCCTG
>DASPJG010000417.1:0-3535 GCA_035628755.1 Pyrinomonadaceae bacterium | reverse complement strand
AGGACAGCCCGGCGTCAGTGCCGGTAAATTCGGGCGCGGCGTTCGCCGCCTTGACGGCCTCGCCCATGATCTCCCAGGCGCGGTTGCGGTCGAACTCGAAGAAGCGCGTGGCGACGGCCACGGTCGAGCGCACGCGGTCGGGGTCGGCGGCGTCAATGCTTTTCGCGGAGGTGGCCGCCGACTCTAACGCTTCGAGCGCGCGCGGGCGGTCGTCTTTCGCGAGCAGGCGCGCGGCCTCCGTGTAAGCCCAGGTGCGCTGCACGGGAGTCAGTTCGCCCGACGCCGCGAGCAGGCGCAAAACTTCCGCCCCGTCCTTCTGATCCCTGACGGCGCGATTGACGAGCGCGAAGTCTATGAAGGCGCGCGTCTGACGGCGCAAGTCCGCGTCCTCGATCTTGTCGGCAAAGTCGCGCGCGCGCCCGTCGCCTTTCTGGGCGGCGGCCTGTGCGGCGCGCAGGTAGGCCATGTCGCGTTCGCGCGGGTTGGCGGCGCGTCCGGCACGGTCGAGCGATTCCTGTACGGGGTCGCCCTGCGCGCCTTCGGGCACGAGGCCGCGCGTCAAGTCTTCGCCCAAACCCTGTCGCGCCTGTTCGGGGATGTCCGGGTTGAGCGCGGCGAGCCGCGCGCGCAGGGCTGGCACGCCGTCGGGGATGACCTGCTCGAAGAAGGGCAGGAGGCGCGAGATGACGAAGTAAGTGCCGACCCGACCCGTCGCCGTCGCGTCCTGATCCTCTTGCGGCAGCGGGCGCAGCAGCACTTGCGCAGCGGCGCGCGCAAAAGTGACGCGAAGCGCGGCGGGCAGATCGGGCGTGGTGATGTCGCCGCGCCGCTGGCTCGAAGAGACGCCGCCGCCGCCCTGCCCGATGGTCATGTAGAGGTGCGGCGTGAGCACATAGGAAGAGAGCAGCAGGATGTGTCCGGCGTCGGAGGTCGGGTCGGCGGCCACACTGGCGAGGAGCGCGGTGTAGCGGCGGTCTGCTTCCTGCGCGCTCCGCTCGCGCAGCAGGACGAGAAACTCGACCGACAAGGGATTGACGCTGCCCAGCACCGGCTCGGCGAATTGCAGGGCGTTCTCCACGTCGCCGTCTTCGAGAAACTGCATGGCGAGCCGGAGGCGACGCGCCACGTCGGGCGGCGTCTGATCGGGGTCGCGGCGCGCGGGCGGTTGCTGTTTCCCTTCGGCGGCGTTCGCAGACGCAGGCGCGCTCGCGGGGAGATTGGCCGAGGCGTTGTTCAGTTCGTTCGTCTCGCGTTTGCGCGCCTCCTCCATCCGGGCGAGAAATTCCTCGCCGAGCGCACGCTCGCGCTTGGCGGCGAGCCGCAGCACCTCGCCGCGCAAATTCGGGAGATTGAGACCCCTCGTCGAGAGACGACCGCTCGCGCGGTTCTGTTCTTCGCCGCGGCGCGTGTTCTCCGTGTCGGCCACTTCCGCCGCGTCCCACGCGCGGCGAAAGAGCGTGCGTGCGCGTTCCTTGTCCGTCTCCCAGAGGGCGTCCGCCGCCTGCATCTGCACGCGCGCCCTGAGCGTCTGGTCGCGGAAGCCGCGCGACTCGTCGGCGAGCGCGTTGATGAGCGTGATGGCGTTCGCGCGCCGCTCGGCGGCCAGCGGGTCAGCCGCGCCCGTCGTCGCGCGCGTCTTCGGCGCGTTCGCGGCGACGGGCTTCTTGGCTTGTGCGTTGGGGGCGGTCTGCGCGAGCGCGCCGGGCGCGGGCTGTAAGAGGAGCGACAACAAGCAAACCGCCGCCGCGCCCCTCAGGCGTGAACGAGAACTCATAAATTTTTCTCCTGACTTGCGACGCGGTACGCGCCTTCTGGTGAACCTGCTACGGCAAATTATACGCGCAACTCGCGCCCCGGTTCGTAAAAATGATGTTAAGAATGTAAAAAGTTGAACCGCGCCGCCCGCGCCCGATCATTCCCACTGGCCGCACTTCAACTCCACGACATACGCGCCGAGTTCATTATGCGCCCGCCGCGTGTAAGTAAAGGCGCGCTCCAGCGCAGCCGTCCCAGCCAGACGCCGCTCGTCCAAGTCCTCCAACTCGTCCGGCGCGGGCGGGGGAGCGAGACCACAGATCAAACGGATCAAGGCGTCAATCATGTCGCCGTCGTCGTAGCGTGTGAAGGCGTCCACCAACTCGCGCGCCCGCTCTTGGCTAACGGGCAGGGTTGACCAACGCCGCAGCGGTTCGTCGAAATCCGGCTCTCGTCGCACGCGGGCAGAAGGCGCGGGCATGTTATTATTTTTTCGCATCAGTAGCTCCTTTGAATGTGGTACTGGTGTAGAGGGCTTACCTAAGATCGCCGTCTTGGTAAGCCCTTGCCTTATTGTTCGCTCTACACGTTTGAAACTCTAGCAAGTTGACTATTGTATGTCAACTAAAACGATAGTAGCTTGCCTAGAGTTTACCGACATGAGTAGAGACGAAACAAAACTTCTAAGCGTCAAACAAGCTGCCGCTGCTCTAGGCGTAAATCGGCAAAGAGTCCAACAGTTAATTGAATCAAAACGATTGCCAGCACAAAAAGTTGGCGCGTATTACGTTATCCGAGAGATAGACCTAGAACTTGTGCGAGAGCGCAAAGCAGGCAGACCGTCAAAGGCTAAAGTTGAGATGAATTCAAGGGCGAGTAAGAAGAAGGCTAAATAGCCTCTAGTAGAAGGATGAGCGATGCCAAGTAAAGATCACGATTCCTTAAATGCCTACTCGAAAACTAAAAGAGGGAGAAAACTAGCCGAGGATTTAGCATTGTCCCTGCTAGGGGGAGCTATCACTCAGGGGCTGCTAGATCCAAAAGGTAAAAGTGAGGAAGAACTTAAAAAAGATTTTTATCAGTTGTTGATTGATTTTACGAATAGTCCGGATCGAGAAGCAGCCTTCATAATTGACTACAGATTGGGTATTTTGCAGAAAGCTAGAGTCTATGCAAAAGGAAAAGATTATCTACTTGCTTGTACCCTTTATGCTATTTGGGTTGAGCATTGGCTAAATAGCTTAATTGTAACGGTGGGACAAAAGCGCGGATTAGATGGAGAAGAAATCAACCAACTCATTAGAGATAGTTCGTTTAGAAGTAAGCTTACTTGGATGTTTCCCCTGTTAGGATTAAAACGGCTGGCAATACATCACAGAAATTCACTTTTTAGGATAACCGATATTAGAAACGGCTTTGTACATTATAAGTGGAAAGGAAAAGATGAAACGTCTAAAGCACGCGAACAGCAAGAGCTGATTGATAGTCTTTCTAATATTGAAAAGACGATAAAGTATCTACAACAGTACGAGAATAATTATATCTTTCACCGTAAGAAAAAAGTTCTTAAAAAGATAGTGAAGTTATAGGCTAAATTTGTCTTTAAACCATAGGGGCAGCAGACGAATCCGCTGCCCTATAGTTTTGTCTCACATGCCTCGGCTTATACGGCGACGACTTCGAGCGCGGGGTCAACTTCCTGTTGCACCATGTTCTCGATTGCCATCAGCGTGCCAGAGATGGAACTCGGGCAACTGCCGCACGCACCCTGATATTTGAT
>DASPJG010000416.1:0-4160 GCA_035628755.1 Pyrinomonadaceae bacterium | reverse complement strand
ACGCCGCAGGCGACAACATCGTTGCCAAACGGGATCTGGCGCTGCTGCTGCTGTACACGAGCACTGGCCTGCGACGTGAGGAGGTCATCGGCCTGCGCGGGAACGACATCCAAGTGACGGAAGACGGTCTCATCATTGGCGGGCGAGTCAAGGGCGGTCGTTACCGGTCGAGGGAAGTGCGCGACCCGGAAACAAAGGCTGCGCTCGTCGGCTACCTGACGGCGGCCCGGCGCCTGAACGTTCTAAAGACCGACGCGCCAGTGTGGACCAGACATGACCATCCGAAACTGGCGGGTGAGGCTCTGACCTCCCATGCCTTCGTGCGCAACCTGAAACTCTACGCGCGCGAGGCCGGGATTGATCACGTGCATCTGCACCAGACTAGGCACACCTTTGGGCGAATCGTGGCTGAGGAGACAGGCTCGATGGCGGCTACGCAGGATGCGCTCGATCACGTTAACCTCAGTACAACAACCGTGTACGTGCAGCGCATCGCCGTCAAGCGCGATCTGCACAGTGCGGCGGTGGCAAGGCGGCGCAAAATAATGTCCTCTTAAGAGAGTGGATTAAACCCCATCCCGCGCACAAAACAATGTTACTTCACCCATACATCTTACGGCCAAATCAATTAATAACGATTGCCTGTCAGCCCGTTTTTTGATACGCTCCGCCGCCGCAGTAGCACACTAGGCCATTCTTTTAACCGGCTGCTGGTTTTCACTGTTTAATACCACGCAAGCCTCCCGACCGGCGTTGCTCTCAACCGGAACCTCAAAAGGAAATCTCCCTTGGAAGCTCTCGTAGGCCCTCGTGGCGATCAATCTTGAGTGTTAGTCCACCCCTCTGCACCTCCACTGACACAGATTGGACGGAAGGTGACATATGCCAACCTGCACCCGCTGTAAGATTAACGTGGGACCATTTAGCTTCAGGAGTTTCAGCAAACAGTCTAACCGCTGCAATAAATGTGATGCCGAGGTCGAGCGCACAGTCATCACCTTTCTCGATACCTTCAGAACCTATGCGGCTGACGGAATCCTGACGGAACAGGAATGGACTCATTTGAAGCAGATAGTCGCTGGGGGCAACGTCGAATTAAATGAGGCTTTGTATTACGCCTACCCGGACATCATCGAATTAATCCGGCGTGCCGTCCGTCTTGCCATTCAGGATGAAGTGATCACGGAAGACGAAGACCGCTACCTCAAATACCTAATCGATATTTTAGCCGTCCCCGAACCTTACATCCAGGAAGTAAAAGGAGTGTTGGAGGAATATAAAGCCGCCCAGCAAATAAGGTCGGGAATCCTTCCGGCCATTCAGGCTGGCACAAAATACCTGGACGTAGGAGAGGTAGCCCACCTCGAATGCGGAGCGATCTACATAAATACCGAGACCAAGACTCTACCCCGCCGACAAGGTGTGTTGACGCTGACAAATCAGAAACTGAGATTCGCTTCCCCGCAGACGAGTTTTATGGTGGATTGGAAGAAAGTAAACGGCGTGGCCAGAGAAGGCGAGATGATCTACGCCGAGATGTCGATCAAGAAGGGTAACGGCTTCTACGCCGTGGGGCGGCCGGTCTTAGTTCTGGCGATGTTTACTCAGTTGATAAAAGCGGCTAAAGCGCAACCGCAGGAGCCCAGGCGAAAGGCCGCCGAAAAAACATCGCCTCCGATTAGTAAGAAGACTCCGCACCAGATACTAAATATCGCCGCTGGCGCGTCCCGCGAAGACATCGTGTCTGCCTACCGGGAGATGGCTAAACTTTATCATCCGGATAAAGTCGCCTCCCTCGCCCCGGAATTCAGGGAACTTGCCGAAGTGAAGATGAAAGAAATCAACGCCGCTTACCAGGATTTACTGAGGTAATTAAGATGGGCTGGTCATTCAGGAAAAGTATCAAGTTCGGGCCGATGCGCGTTAACTTTTCGAAGTCGGGTGTCGGAGTGTCGGCCGGCGTGAAGGGGGCGAGAATTTCGACAGGGCCACGCGGCACATATTTAAACGTGGGCAGGGGAGGGGTGAGCTATAGACAGAAGATCGGCGGCACTGGAGGGAATGCCAACCGGGGGACGAATTATCAAAGCGGTTCCGCGACGGAGAGTGTCGTCTGCACCGTTGCGCCCCACTCGTCGACGCGTTCGAAGGATAGACAAACATCTTTGGCCTCTTCACCGTTCAGTCCGTGCAAGATAATGGCCGCGAACTGTTCGCCAAATGTGTCTCGCGTAAAATCTTCCAAGGGGTGCTTCGGCCTTTTGCTCATTACTTCTTTCCCTTCCAGGTTCTCAGAGTGCCCCACGCCCGGTCAGACGCTAACGAAGGCTGAAGAAAAGCGGCGTTGTGTATTTTCGGGTTTGACTTGTGGTCAAGGCTTTATTCAATCTGCCGGTGCGCGCCCATGATGGCTGCGACCGACTCGCGCACCTTCGGGGCGTCTGCCGGCAGCAGGAACCCTCCCGCCTCCATGCTCATCTTGGAGAGCGTCACGTCAATTGCCTGCCCCTGCGTCTCGAGCATCGCAACGCAGATCTCGGCCATTTCTCTCAACTCATCTGGAGTCAGTTCCTTTGGCACCGGCGTGCTGTCATCCTGTCTCCCCACCGCGAGTTCGGCGCGCGCCCGTTCGTTCGCGACACTGATCACTCCGTGTTGCCTGAGCACGTTGTATGTCTCCCGTTGCGCCACCCGGGCGGCTTTCGGTAGTCCACGGTTTTCCAGCCACTCGCGCGTTCGCTTGTGATCGTCCGCCGTCGCCTGTTGCGCAGCCGCCAACAAATCCGGTTCGAGCTCGAGTTTCAGTCTCCGGACGATCTCATCTACCCAAACCGAGCCGGGCACTGGTTGCGCAGCAGACGCTGACATGTGGTGGAGTTGAGGTTGTGCAGGTGGGAGTATTTCAGCGACGGCGCGTGCCGAGGTTGAAGTATTTTTGACCAGGGCATTTTCGTCCGCGCCGTTTTTTGGCGCGTGCGGATCTAAATCTGTATCTAAAGTTTCTAGATCAGCGAAGCTGTCATTAAAGGCTGGCTCAACTGTTGAGCCAGCGCCCGCGCCGTTTGAGCTATGGACGAAGGGTAAAATTTTTTTGCCCGCCGCCGTTCTCCTCATGCCGATTGACCCTGTTGCGCGGTTGAGGAAGATGCGGATGCCGGCTCCGTTCTTGCCGGCGAAGTAGCCGATGATTCCCTGCTCGTGCATCCAGTGGAGTGCTTTATGCGCCGTCGCAGAAGCCACGCCCAGCAGTCCGTAGAGCACCTTCGACGCTTTGACCGGGCATCCGGCGACTTCCCCAGCGCGGAAGTAGAGCACGCCATCGCGTTCCCAGAGCTCCGGCGGTGCCGATGCCAGGCGCAGGTAAATCTTGCTCATCAGCGGTGTCACCCGGTCGGCCGCCGCCGAAGTGACGGCGTTGATGACTTCCGCGTCGATCTGGTGGAAGTTCTTGCGGTACTCGTTCGCGCCGAGCTGCGTGCGGCGCACGAATCGGGGTGGTGCCAGTGCAGTTGCCGTCATAGGTGGCATTCACTTTCCAAAAAGGCTTGACAGCTATGGGGCGGTGTGTAAACTGCATCTGCTTCGTCTCATCGGGACAAAGCTACGCCCTCTCGCCGTCGAGCGAGTTTTCGTGAATGGCCCCGAGCGCTGAGGTCGCCAAACTACCGCGCTCCGGGCCGTTTACCTTTCGGGCGTCACCCTGACGCCCGCGAATTTCGCCGACACCTAACCACAAAGTACGACCGCCTGTAAATCCTGTGGTCATACCTGCGTCCGCAGCGGTATGATCTCGTTCCACCGCAGACGGAAGTGCGCCCCGCGTAGTCGATAGTTATGCCGCCGTAGTCGAAAGTCATGCCCCCGCGGAATCACTTATGAGGACTGTGGTTGGAGGTTATGGGAGGGCGGACGAATATTATACCCCTGTAGTATAAGATTATTCCATAGGGGCTAAAAGCCTTATAAATACGGGGTGTTTTAGCCTTTATGCGCGCGACACCTACATTAGTTCCCTATTGTTTGGTAGTGATTGAGAATTTATGATGGAGGCCCGAACAGGCTACTCTGTGAAGTGTGTGCTTTGCAGAAATAACCTGTCCGAGTTGTGCCTCGCGGCACGTAGTTAAGAATGGCACAACTCGCAACCGAAAACAAAAGTA
>DASPJG010000415.1:0-3982 GCA_035628755.1 Pyrinomonadaceae bacterium | reverse complement strand
CCGGCGAACCCGTCCGCTCGCCGCATGGCGCACGGGCAGGCATCGACGCCCTCTATTGGAAGCATAAGGTTGCCGGAGCGGCAAAGTTATGCTTCCAGTCACAGAACTGACAAAAACTACAGTCTTGGCGGAGTCACTCCGCGCTGTCCTTGATACTTACCTCCGCGATCTTTGTAGGAGGTTTCGCATACCTCATCCGCTTCGAAGAATAGAACCTGCGCGACTCCTTCGTTGGCATAAATCTTGGCGGGTAATGGAGTGGTGTTTGAAAACTCTAATGTTACATATCCTTCCCACTCCGGCTCGAAGGGCGTGACGTTTACTATAATTCCGCATCTTGCATAGGTGCTTTTTCCAAGACAGATTGTCAGCACATTGCGTGGAATACGAAAGTATTCGACCGTGCGTGCAAGCGCGAAGCTGTTTGGTGGGACGATGACGTGCTCGCCTTTTATGTCGACGAAGTTTTTGGAGTCGAAGTCTTTCGGATCAACGATGGTGCTGTTGATGTTCGTGAAGAGTTTGAATTCGTCGGCGCATCGTATGTCGTAGCCGTAGCTTGAGGTTCCGTAGGAGATAACACGTCGCCCATCGATCTCCTTGATCTGGTTCCGCTCGAAGGGATCGATCATTCCCTGCTCGGTCGCCATGCGGCGAATCCACTTGTCTGATTTGATGCTCATAGAAGGTATGCTCGTCGGCCTCTGCTTATCGTATTGGGGCTACATCTCTCTGCCTGAAAGTTAGCTCGAAGTGAATATGCGCGTGGCTGCGCGTTCATGTGACGGCTAATACGGATGGTTTTAACGAGATTCCACACACTTTCGATTGAGCCGGAGACGCGCGGCATGAGCATAAAGGGGAACGCGTGGAGTGACAAGCGAAGAGGGGTGGGTGATGCGCCGGAGGAGGGTAAGAAGTAGGTGAAAACGTTGAACAGAGCGAGGCGGGTGTGTCCGTTCGTCAGTCCTGTTTCAACGTTGCAGGTTTGCCCGGGTTATCACTTGTCGCTTACCAGTTGAGTTAGACGGACAGTGCCGTCGCCGATTTCAAAGGCGAGGGTTGCGCCTCCAGACCCTGCGCGGGCACGTAGTTGGCGGGCGGTGGAAGCGACGCCGGGGCGCGGCGCGAGGGCAGGATGCGTGTTTTCGACGCGCCCGGTGCGGAGCACTGTGGCGTCAACGTCGCCGTTGAAATTCGCGGGAAGTTCGACCGTGAGGTCGCCGCGACCGAGGCGGATGGACGCGCCGCGACCGCGCCAACTGCCGACGGGAACGCGCAGCCGGATGGAACCGCTGGCGATGGTCGAGACGATGTCCCCGCCGCCGAGCGTGAAGGTCGCCTTGCTCTCACCCGCGTTGAGGCTGAGCGCGCCGTCTGTGCCAGTGATTTCGAGCGCGCCGCGCCCGGCGTAGATTTCCAGATCGAGTTGGGCGGGAACGCGGATGCGGTAGTTGATCTTCCACGGGAGCGTGAGGAGTTTTTTGGGGAAGTCTTTGGCCGCGCGTTTCATGAACTTGCGGTCGTGCGTGCCGGTGGTGAAGAGCGTGAGGTGCGAGCCATCTTCATCGAGCACGAAATTGTTGACGGCGGCGAGCGCGGCGAGTTCTTCCTCCGTGCCGCCCTTGAGTTCGATGTCGGCGGTGACGTCAACATCGCCGCGCGCCCACGCTTCGACGGTGATCGAGCCTTCGGGCGCGCCGTAGATCGTGAACGTGCCGCCATAGCCGAAGCGACGGACTTCGTGGCGCGTGGAACTGCGCGTGAGCAGGGGCGCGGGCGTCGGGGCGGGAGAAGGGCTGGCAGTCGCTCCCCTGTTCCGCTGTGACTGCGCGTGTGCGCCCGCGCACGAGATGAAACTCAGGAGGATGGCAAAGAGAAACGCGCTCGCTCGGGGCGCGGATGAGACGGGCGCGGCAAGTGATTTTGAGTTGTGATGCAAAAGGTGTGTGTGCCTCGAAGGGTGAACGGACGGGCGCGCGGGCGACGCATGCGGCTCACACGACTATGCGAAACCGAAGCGCGCTTTTCAGCGCGAGACGAAAACAATCGAGCCGCGCAGGTTCGTCGTGCTCAACGTCGCGCTGCCGTCGCCGACTTTGCCGGTAACTCTGCGGTTATTGCTTTGAAAATCCCAACTGCCCTTCCCGGCAAACTCGCCGAGATTGATGTTGCGCGTGCGCGGGGCGGTCGCCGTCAGGCTGAACCCCGACCCGGCGTTGATGCGCAAGTTGATGTCGCCCTGCGTAGACCTCAATTCGTACATGCCGCCGCGCATGAGGTCTGCGTCGAAGAAGATGTTGCCGCTGATGTTTGAGGCCATCACGCGGCTCGCGCGGATGCCCGTCAGGTTGATGTCGCCTTCTGTGGTGACGACGGCGCGCACCATCGCGCCCTGCACGTTATGGACGGTGATATTGCCGCGCTTGGTCTCCAGATCGACCGTCGAGCCATAGGGCACTTGAATGCGAAAGTTAACGTCGCCCACATCTTCCTTCCCGCGCGTGTCGTTCATCACGTCAATCCACAGGCCGTCGTCCCTGAGCACGGGCGTGAAGCGCGCGGCGGGCGCTTCCATGTCGGCGCTGATTTTGATCTCGTCGCGTCCCCAGCCAACCACGTCGATCTCGCCGGAACGGTTGTTGAGTTGAAGCCGGATGCTGCGGCGCGCGGGGTAGGTCTTCGAAAATTTGTGTTGCGCGAGAACATTGAAGGGCGTCGAAATGAGGGAGAACAACAAAAGCGCGGCGGCGCAGGAGGCCACGAACAGGCGCACGCGCGCTGTGCGCCGACGCCGGGCGACGTGGTCACACACGGCGGGCATGTGAGGAATCAACTGCGTCTTCTTCATCAATCTCTAAATCTCTCGCCAATCGGGATGGTGCGCGCCCGAACCTGGCCGGGCGCGCCTGAATCCAATCTTATAATTCGGAGAACTCGCGGAGCAGTTCCATCTTATCGCGCAGGGCGGCGTTCAGGGTTTCTTCGGAGATTTCGTCGTGGGGGCTTTCGTTGAGTTCCTTGAGCGACTCGCTGACCGTCGCGTCAATGATGCCGAGGTTGCGGTCGAAGGCTTCGCGCATGCGCGGGTTCCAACGCCCTTTGCGCTCCTTGACGCGCTCCATCAAATATTCGATGGCGACCAACTGATCGTTGCTTAACCTTTTCGCGCCCGTCGCCGTCGCCGTGTTGGGCGCAACGGCCTGATTGGCGGTGAGACGCCGCATGCCGACCGTCGTGATTACCGAGACGCCGACGACGATGGCGACTACCGCCGCCGCCAGTTGTGGCAAAGACAAAGCCCAACGCTTATTCATCAGGCGTGTCAAAAAATTCTCGCGTGCCCGTTTCGCGGCGGACGCGCTGGCAACTGCCGCCGCAGCCCTCTGCTGCGCGCCCAGTTCAGCTTCGATGGTATTGCGCACGCGCAACCACAGGGCGCGCTCATTGGGCGGCGCGACGAAATGCTCGCGGCTCTGCGCCGCCGCGCTCACGATGGTTTGAAACTCGTCGCGCACGCAGGCGCAGCCGAGACAATCTTCGAGGTGCGTGCTGAACAGAGCGCGGTCATCGCCCTCTAAAGTGCCGTCGAGGAAATCGCCTAAAAGGTCGCTACACTTCTCGCAGTCCATTGCTGTTACCTCTCACGCTTGCATTGCCGCGTGCAACTACTGTGTGGCTTTACGGGTTTCGCACCCGTCTGAGAAGCCGCAGGAGAGAGAGCGGCACGCTTTTCAAATCTCTCACACCGTCGTCGAACGCGGCGATGTGTGGGTCTTACCGGTCGCTCCGGCGCAGGGCGCGGCCTGTCGTCGGGCGGAGCGACGTTGTTTGAAGCTACGAAGCGGTTTTCTGTTGCCTGAGCAGACCTCTCAACTTCATCCGCGCCTTGTGCAGTTGCGACTTCGATGTCCCCACCGAACAGCCCAGCAGGCGCGCGATCTCCTCGTGCTCGTGCCCCTCTACGTCGTGCAGAATAAAC
>DASPJG010000414.1:0-5311 GCA_035628755.1 Pyrinomonadaceae bacterium | reverse complement strand
CGAGTTGCGCGACACGACCAGAATAGAGTTAGTGAAGTTTGCGCGGACGCTGGCGCACCGCGAGGCCGTGCCGATCATTCTGTTTTCGATAGAGGACTGTGAGGGGGAAGCGAAGGCGGCGGGTGCGGACGAATTCTTGCGCAAGCCGCACGACCTGTTTCGGTTGATGGACATTGCACGCAGGCTCGTCGCGGCGGAGGACAAGAAGCGGTACAAATAAAAAGGAGGACGCGCGCCGTGTCGCACACGGCGCGCGTCCCCTCGCGGCTGTTCAGCCTCTTAAACCTTACCTCTTACTGCACCACCCACGTCTCGCCGCTGTTGATGAGTTTTTCGAGGTTGCCCGCGCCCTGCTTCTCGACGGCGGCGGCGATCTGCGCCTCCATCATGTCCTCGTAGGTGTCGCGCTCGACGGCGCGGAAGATGCCGACGGGCTGCGGGAAATCGGGGTACTCCATGCGCGCGAGCATGAAGGCGACCGAAGGGTCTTTGAGGTGTATGTCGTGGACGAGCAGGTCGTCAACCGTGATGCCGTTCTCGCCGATGGTGACGACTTCGGGCTGCGCGCCGTTCATGCGGATACCGCGATTGCGCTCTTTGCCGAAGATCATCGGCTGGCCGTGTTCGAGATAGATCATGCGGTCGGAGCGCGCCGAGCGTTCCGTGAAATACTCGAACGCCCCATCGTTGAAGATGTTGCAGTTCTGGTAGACCTCTATGAAGGAGACGCCCTTGTGGCGCGCGGCGGCCTGCACGGTCGCGCCGAGATGCTTCACGTCCAGATCGAGCGAACGCGCGACGAAAGTGGCCTCGCTCGCAATCGCCACCGACAGCGGGTTGAGCGGGTAGTCGATGACGCCCATCGGCGTCGACTTCGTGCGCTTGCCGAGTTCGGAGGTCGGACTGTACTGTCCCTTCGTCAAACCGTAGATGCGGTTGTTGAAGAGGATGACGTTCATGTCGAGGTTGCGGCGGATGGCGTGCATGAAGTGGTTGCCGCCGATGGAGAGCGCGTCGCCGTCGCCCGTCACGACCCACACGGAGAGTTCGGGGTTGGCGGCCTTGATGCCGGTGGCGACGGCAGGCGCGCGCCCGTGAATCGAGTGGAAGCCGTAGGTGTTCATGTAGTAAGGGAAGCGCGACGAGCAGCCGATGCCGGAGACGAACACGATCTTCTCGCGCGGGATGCCGAGTTCGGGCATCACCTTCTGCACGTTGTTCAAAATCGAATAGTCGCCGCAGCCCGGACACCAGCGCACTTCCTGACCCGACACGAAATCCGCCTTCTTCAACTGCGCCGGGGGCGGCGCGACCTCTCCCGCCACCACCGAACCGGGAAAGGTTTGCGCCGGGCCGCTGCCCGACACGTTCCCGCCGATGTTCTCCACGTCGGCGGCGACAGTTTTCGCCGCGTCGCCTTCGTTGTAGTTGCCGTTTCCGTTAGTGCTCATAATTTATCCTTCAAGCCTGTTGATGATGACTTCTCGATTTAGATGCTCACCTGCCGGTTCACTTCGATTTAGATGTTCACCTGCCGGTTCACTTCCGCCAGCCGCCCCAGCAGTTCCAGTTGCGCCTTGAACTCTTCGGGCGCGGGCACGTCGAACCCGCTCCTGAGCGTTTCGTGATAGACGAGCACGCCCCGCTTCGCCTTGTAACTCACGTTGCTGTGCTGTGGCCGCACGGCCACCAATTCCACGACCCGCGCCGCGACGAGGCGATCTTTCAGCGCGTCGTCTTTGGCCTTGACGTGCCAGCGTTTTTCGCCGAAGCCGAGCAGTTTCTCGCCGCCGTAATTGACCGACCAATCCTGCCCGCGCCCGCCGGGCGTCAGCGACAACTCGTAATAGTAAGTCGTCTCGTCGTCGTCGGAAAACGATTTGATCCTCGCTTCGACCATCGCGCCCATGTACGTCCCGATCATCTGGCTGCCCTTCGACGTGCCGTTGACCAGCCCCGCAATGCGCCCCCATAACTCAGCATACTTCGCGTTAGTCTTCCTGGTATGCCAGACGATGAACCAGACGATCAGACCGACGACGCTAACCCCGACCACCCACAAAATCGCTTCCATGCTCGCTCTAACTTCCCGGTTCGTTTCAATGTCTTCAACTACAAATACTCTTCCACCTTCTCCACGATCTCGCGTATCTGGAACGGGCGGCCTTTGACCTTCGGGTACGTGACGGGGTCGATCAGAGCACGAAAAGCTCCGCCACAGGAAACTGAAAACCCGGCACGACCTCGCCGCCGTCGAGCGTGTCCTTCTCCGTCAGCGTAACGATGTCGGCCAGCGAACGGTAAATCGTCACAACGCGCAACTTCGGACTCACCACCCAGACCAGTCTCGCGCCCGCGCTCAACCATTCCTGCACTTTCTGTTCGACCTCGTTAACCGTATCTCCCGGACTGTTCACTTCAACCGCGAGATCAGGCGCGCCCGGCCAGAAACCCTCGGTATCGCCGACCTGCTCAACGCGCTCTTGCCGGATGAATGAAGCATCAGGCGCGCGCACCGTGTCGGGATCGGACTTTAGTTTGAATCCGGTTTCAGCCGCGTAAACCGCTCCGAGATTATTATCGGCGACGAACTTGCCCAGCGGGGCTGCAAGGCGCATGGCGATCCGACCATGATTATGCCCGGCTGGCGACATACGCTTCAACTCTCCTTCCACCAGTTCATAGCGAAAGCCGTCATCCGGCATCGCCAGCAGTTCATCCGCCGTCGTCAACTGAGTGGTCGTGCTCATGGTCTCACTCTTATTTAACTACAAATACTCTTCCACCTTCTCCACGATCTCGCGTATCTGGAACGGGCGGCCTTTGACCTTCGAGTAGGTGATGGCATCGACCAGATATTTCGCGCGGATCATGGTGGCGAGTTGGCCGAGATTCATCTCGGGGATGATGACGCGCTCGAAGTTCGCCAGCACCGCGCCGAGATTTTTCGGGAAAGGGTTCAGGTAACGCAGGTGCGCGCTCGACACGGAGCGGCCTTCGCGTTGCAGGCGTTCGACCGCCGAGGTGATCGAACCGTAGGTCGAACCCCAGCCGAGAACGAGCACCTTGCCGGTCGGCTCCCCGAACACTTCGAGGTCGGGGATGTCGTCGGCCACGCGGTCAACTTTCTCCTGCCGGAGCCTGACCATGAAGTCGTGGTTTTCGGGGTCGTAGTTGACGTTGCCCGTCAGGTGTTCCTTCTCGATGCCGCCGACGCGGTGTTCGAGGCCGGGCGTGCCGGGGATGGCGAAGGGCCGTGAGAGCCGTTCGTCGCGCGCATAGGGCAGAAAGCCCTCCGGGTCTTCGGTGAACTTCACTTCGATTTTCGGCAACTCGTCCATATCCGGGATCGCCCACGGCTCCGCGCCGTTGGCGAGGTAGCCGTCGGAGAGATAGAAGACGGGCGTCATGTGGCGGAAGGCGAGACGCACGGCCTCGACCGCCATGTGAAAACAGTCTGCGGGCGTCGAGGGCGCGACGACGACCGCCGGGCATTCGCCGTTTCTGCCCCAGACGGCCTGAAAGAGATCGGCCTGCTCGGTCTTGGTCGGCAAGCCCGTGGAAGGGCCGCCGCGCTGCACGTTGATGATGACGAGCGGAAGTTCGGTCATGACGGCGAGGCCGATGGCCTCCTGCTTCAAGGCGACGCCGGGGCCGGACGTGCCGGTCAGGCCGATGTGGCCGGTGAAAGCCGCGCCGATGGCCGCGCAGACCGCCGCGATCTCGTCCTCGGCCTGAAAAGTTTTGACGCCGAAATTCTTGTGGCGCGCGAGTTCGTGCAGGATGTCGGAAGCGGGCGTGATCGGGTAAGAGCCGTAAAAGAGCGGACGCCCGGAGAGTTGCGAGGCGGCGACGAAGCCGATGGCGGTCGCCTCGTTGCCAGTGATCTTGCGATACTTGCCGGGCGCAATCGCGGCCTTCTTGACGCTGTAGTGCGTGGTGAAAACTTCGGTCGTGTCGGCGAAATTGTAGCCCGTGCGCAGGGCGATGACGTTGGCGCGCGCCACTTCGGGCAGCTTCTTGAACTTCGCCTCGATCCACTGGAGCGTCGGCTCCATCGGGCGGTCGTAGAGCCAGTAGAGGACGCCGAGCGCGAAGAAGTTTTTGCAGCGATCCATCTCCTTGCGCGTCAGTTTCACCTGCGCCTCTTGCAGCGCGCGCAGGTTCAGAGTGGTGATCGGCAGGCGATGGACGCGGTAGCCCTTGAGCGTCTCGTCTTCGAGCGGGCTGACTTCGTAGGCCGCCTTCTTCAAGTTCTCCTTGTTGAACTCGTCGGTGTTGACGATGACCGTGCCGCCCTCTTCGAGGTCGGAGAGGTTGACCTTGAGCGCGGCGGGGTTCATCGCGACGAGCACGTTCGGCTGGTCGCCGGGCGTGCGTATGTCCTGCGAGGAAAAGTTCAGCTGGAAGCCGGAAACGCCGGGCAGACTTCCGGCGGGGGCGCGAATCTCCGCGGGGAAGTCGGGCAGCGTGGAGATGTCGTTGCCGAGGACGGCGGAGGTGTTCGTAAACTGCGTGCCCGTCAACTGCATGCCGTCGCCGGAGTCTCCGGCGAAGCGGATGGTGACGGTTTCGACTTCCTCGAACTGCTTTTCGACGGGCGGCGCGGCGGGCGGCGGATCAATGACAGTGCTCATAATGTCTTAATGAATCCTTCTGTTTTTTGGGAAGATAACGAAGCGCCAACTTCGGGGTAGGAACACTTCGGTTCGTCTGGCTCAGGCGCATTGTAGCATACGGGTGCGCGCGCCACTCAAGCGACGCGGATCAAGAGCGGAAAAGGCGAAAGGTGAAAGGGAGACTGGGAAGCATTCAAGCCTTCCCTACTCGCTTTCACCTTTCAATCTTCTGCTTTCTACTTTTCTCAGGTGGTCTTGGCGGTCGTCGTGTCGCGCGCGCCGGTCGGCGAACCGCTTGTGGCCGTGCCGGTTGGCGCGCCCGCCGCAACGTCGGACGGTCTGGCGGAAGAACCGGAGGTTGTCGCCGCGGGCGTGGACGCGGAGGTCGAAGCTGTGCCGCCGGAGGGAGCAGCGGCGGCGCGTCCGTCTTGCTTGGCCTGCGCGTCCTTGATCTGCTGCATGCGGCAACTGCCCTCGAAGATCGCGCCCTGCTCGATGACGAGCGCGGGCGTCTGGATGTCGCCCGTCACTTTGGCGACGCGACCGAGTTCGATCCGTTTGGTGGCCGTGATGTTGCCGACGACCGTGCCGTAGATTTGTGCGACGGAGACTTCCACGTCGGCGTCAACCTGCCCGCCCGTGGAGACGATGAGCGTGCCGTCCTGTGAACTGACGCGCCCCGATAGATGGCC
>DASPJG010000413.1:0-7719 GCA_035628755.1 Pyrinomonadaceae bacterium | reverse complement strand
CGTGGAAGGCGAAGGCCGCGCGGTCGTCGTCTCCGGCGATGACGGTCGGGAAGGCCGTGTTGCGGATGCCGTAGGGGATGCCGACGTTCTGGTCGTCAACCCACGTCTGCCCGCGGTCGTGCGAGACGGCGATGTGCGGCGTGCCGTCGCCGTTCTCGTAGCCGAAATAGACCGTGCCGCCGCTGCCGACGCCAACCGCCGGGTCCCAGTCGCCGGGGATGCTGTCGTGCGTGGAGGTGGTGTGGTCGGTGTCGGCCACGGTGCGAATCGCCCATGTGATGCCGTTGTCTTCAGAGACGACCACGGCCTGATTTGAGTTGCACTGGCGGTGCGGAACGTAGACCGTGCCGTCGGGCGCGACCTGCACGTGGCCGTGGATGCCGCCGCAAGTGAGTATCTGCATCGGGACGGTGGGGCCGTAGGTCAGGCCGCCGTCGTCCGAGCGCGCGCAGAAGGCCGTGACCAAATCCTGCGAGCAGTAGTAGACGGCGTTCGGATAGACGGCTGTGCCGCCGGTGAGCGGCGCGTGATAGGGGCCGCCGCCGATGGTCTGGTGGTCAACGCCGGAAGTGAGCGGGCCGCCCTCGTTCGGAATCCACGTCTCGCCGTCGTCGTCGGTCAGAGCCGAGAGGCTGTTCGTGCCCGCGAGTTGGGAGATGATGGTGCGCCCGGTCTGCCGGTCGGTGTAGAGGATCGGGTCGAGCGTGTTGAGCGAGGTCAGAAGGAAGCTCTTGTCTTCCCACGTGGCGGTCGCAGGCGAGGCCGCATCGTTGAAGGTGACGCGCAGCGTTTCGAGACCGGCGATGAACATCACCTTGCCCGTGTTCCAGTTGACGCCGAGCGTGGGTTCGGCTGCGTCCGCGCCGAGACCGCCCGACGGCTGGTAGTTCGCGTAGCGCGGCGACGTGCCCGTCCCCTGATTGAACCGCCCCGCCTTCGACTCGAAGCTGATCGCCATGGCGACGCTCTGCCCGAGCGGCGCAAACGGGATCACGCGAACGAGGTAGGAACGCTTGACGGCGGGCAGCACGCCGATTTCCGGGTCGGCGGAACTGCCGACGGAGAGCACTTCCGCGCCCGCCGTGCCGTCGGCGTTGCGCAGGTAGATGCGATAGTCGAAATCAGCCGTGGCGTTCGGCCACGTCATCGCGACGCGCACCTGATGCGAATCTACGAGTCCGGCGGGCACGTCAACGTCGAGCGCGTAATCGTCGCAGGGCGTGGCCGCGCTGCATTGGAGCGTGCCGGTGAAGCCCGTCACGTTCGGGACGTTGAACGGCCCCGCCGTGTAGCGCAAAGGGTTCGACGGCGTGTTGGCCGTCGTGAGCGTGCCGCTCGAAGGCGAAGCGGCGCGCCCGCCGCTCGTGAACAGGGCGGCGGCCGCCACAACTACGAAGGCCGATAGTATCAGCAGGCGAAAAAAATTCGGGGCGGTGAATCGTGTGGGCAGTGGACGAATCATGTTCATTCTCCTTCGGTCGTGGTGGCGTCACTTCAACTTCGGGGCTGCGTTGCGAGCGGGCGTTCCCGACTCTGGTTGCGAGGCATTCAAAGCTATTTGTGAACGCATACAGGATAGAAATTCGACTTGAGAAATTCTTGAGGAATACTCCGAACCGGCGAAAAAAAGCCTTTTTAAGCGGCAAATTCGCCCGGAAAAATTTTTAATGTTCGTTTGGCTCAGGCCGCAGGCCGTCTGCGCCTGCGGCGCGAGCGCGCGACGAGACCGGCCAGCCCCGTGCCGAGCAGGGCGAGCGTCGCCGGTTCGGGCACGGCGGCGGGCGTCTCCGAGGCATCCGAGACGGTGGCCGTGATGGCGCGCGCGAAGTTCGGCGTGAGGCCGAGCACGTCATTGACCGTCAGCGTGAACGCGCCCGTCGTGCCGTCGGCGCGCGTGTAGGTGAACGCTTGCACAGGGTTGTCGAAGCGGACGTTGACGCCGTAGCTCTGTGTCGGCCCGACGCGCTCGACGATGCCCGTGAGGGCGGCGGTGTAGGTTGCCATCTGCCCGCCCGCGATGCCTGTCGGCGCGTCAAAATTGATGACGAGCGTAAATGCGCTGCCGTTGTAATTATCCAGAGTCGGGTCGGCGGGCGGCTCGATGTAGAACGAGCCGAGGTTGTTGAAGTTCGTCCCCGATGGATTGGCCGCCGCGCCGTTCAGGGTCTTCACGCCGTTTGTGGTCGTCGCGTCGAAACTGGAGTTGATGTATTGCAAGCCCATCAGCGTCGCGCCGGTCGTCGTGCCGCCGAGGTTCGTAAAACTGCCCGACGTTGTGCCCTTGATGTTCACTTCATCGGCTCGCGCTTCAACTGCGGCGGCGCACGCGACGAAACACAGAAGGCCGACGCCGCAGAGAATGTTTTTCAGAGTTGCGCTGAACGCTCCCGGCTCTATTTTTTTCATCTCTCACCCCGTTGACTGTTGGGTTAAGCCGCGCGTTTTGCTTCGACGCGGGCGGCGGCGAGGTCTGCCAGCGCGCTTTGAGCGAACAGGCGCAAGGCCAGCGGCATCGCGGGCGGTTCGACCCGCGGCGGCTCAACGGCGGACGCGCTTTTGGTAAGCAGAGATAATTCCGCGCCGCAAAATTCACACGCGGCGAGGTGCGACGCGACGCCGGGGCGCGCGATGAAAGAGAGCGTGCCCGCGCCGTAAGCTTGCAGCGTGGCGGACGCAGGGCAACCGGGTTGTTTGGTAAAGCCGTGCATGTGTCTAACTCCTTTCGCAGACAGCAGAGGGATTCAAGTCAGGATACCGATCCGTCGGCGCACGCGGCTGACGTGCGGCGGAGAGAATTTTCGTGCGCGCCCGTTAGGGCAAGAGGCGGGCGCGCAACGACACAGCGTTTCGTTTCTTTCGATTCTCCCGCGCAGGGGTTCTATTCAAGCGGCGGCAGGAGTTCTTCCGCGTTGTCGCTGCCGTCTTTATTGCGGCGACGCTTGCGCACGAAGGAGGCCATGCCCGCCAGACCCGTGCCGAGAAGCACCATCGTCGCCGGTTCGGGGACGGGTTCGGCTGCCGCGCTGAAAGAGACATTGTCGAGGATCGGTTGCCCGCCGGAGAGCGAGGCGATGGCGACCGAGGCGATGTCCATGTCGGGCGAACTGAAACCGATGAAGCTGAAGTTGGTGAACGACGGGTTCGCAACGTCAACCGTGTGCGTGTCGCCGTTCACGAGCGTGACGGTGATGCGATAGGACGCGGGGCTGACGCCAGGCACTTGCGTCCCGTTGCTGCCTTTGAAGTCGAAGCCGATGGCGCGCATCGCCGACGACGGCGTGATCAAGAGGGTGTTGAGGTTGAAGTCCGCGCCCGACGCGTTGACGAACAGCGCGTTGTTGCCGGGGCTCAGGCCGAAGTTCGTGCCGGAGACGACGCCGACGCCGCACGTGCCGCACGTCGGCGCGCCCGTGCCGGTGAAGGCAAAGGTCAGACCCGTCACCGAAACCGAACTTGAATAAGTGTTGATGGGCGTCGAGGTTTGGAAATCGACGGTCGCGTTGGTCGGCGCGGCTGCGTTGAACGCGGTGCGGTCAACGAAGGTCGGCAAGACGACCGTGTCGGCCTTAACCTCGGGCAGGGTTGCGAAGCCAAGCAGGACGAGCGTGGCGCAGGCCAGCAGAATTTGGTTGAAACGAAACATGTTCTTTTCTCTCCTTAAGTGTCGGCGTTATTGCGCTCTGAAGTGGTCGAATGTCAGACGGCGAGGTGACTGCTCAAACGGCGATATTCAATCTCTGAACTGTCGAGCGTCTGTCGGAACGCGTGGAGTCTAGAGAGGCGGCTTGAGAAATACTTGAGCCAATTTCGGGCAGGTCTTGAGGAATACTTGAGACGTGAGCAAGTGGAAGACAAGAAGCCGCGCGGCGATATTTGATAGTCCTCCTGCGCGCGAGCGAGGGGTGGCGGCGTCAGCCCGAACACGACGAAGCCCCGGAGGAGCGGCACATGTCAACGCGCACATGTGCCGCCCCTCCGGGGCTTCAAAGTTTGTCCGTGCTTTCGCTCACGGTTCTCACGCGGGCGGGGCGACGCTCGCGCGCCGCCTCTTGCGTGGCTATTTAGAAACGGTACTGATAGCGGGCGGTGATGCTGCGCCCCGGCCCATCAACGCCCCAACCGGGCGCGCGATGGCTCTTGTCGCCGATGTTCTCGAAGTCCACGGTGATCTCCTGCGACTCGTTGAAACGGTAGCCGCCGCGCAGGTTGAAGAGGCCGTAGCCGGGGATGGCCGCGAAGAGCGGAACGGGCGTCTGGTCGTTGACGATGAGCACGCCGTTGACGATTGCTCCGATGGGCAGCACCCGATCCTGCACTTGCCTGAGCGTCTCGCCCGTGGCGACGAGCGTGCCTCCGGCGGAGAGGCATTGCCCGGTAGTGCCGGGCGTCGTCAGGCCGCGCACGCACGCGCCGCGACGGAAGAAGTTTTGAATCTGCGCGCGCGTGCGAGTTGCGCCCGTGCGACGGTCAGCGACATCGAGCGTCGAGAGCCGCTCCTGCCGTCCGGCGAGCGTGGCGTAGGCTTCGACCCAGTAACCCCTACTGCGCGGCTGGTAGCGCAGGCGCAGGAAACCCATCTGCGGCGGGAGGCCGCCGCCGCCGAGGTTCGGCGCTTCGCCCGTCTGTCGATCCGCCGCGTGGATGTAAGTGTAGTTGCCGCCGAAGAGCCACTCGTCCGTGAAGCCGTAGTCTATTTCGTACTCGAACCCTTTCAGGCGCGTATTGGCGAAGTTGGCCTGCACGAGCACGGGCGAGGTTGAGGCCGGAACGAAGACCGCACCCGTCGGCGACTGGCTCTCGATGATCTGGCTGCCGAGACGACGCCCCACCGCGCCCTGCGGCAAGATGAGCGTCTGGCGCACGATGGTGTCGGCGTAGTCCACGACGAAGGCGACGAGTTCGGTGTCGAAGCGGCCTCGACGGAGGCGCAGGCCGAGTTCGTAGTTGTTGCTCGTCTCCGAGCGCAGCGGCGAGACGGCGACGCCCGAAGAAACTGCGCTCGCGTCGGCGGTCGTGCCGACGGTTGCGCCCAGGTTCAGGATGTCTGCGGTAGCAACCTGAAAGCCGACGCCGACGAGGCCGAGCGAGCCGAGGTTGGTGATGTTCGGCGAGCGGAAGCCGTGGCTGTAGTTGAAGGCGAGGTTGACTCCCTCGGTCAAGGTCGCAACCGCGCCGATGCGTCCAGACAAATCCGCGACGCGCAGCGAGTCGTCGGGAAAGAGCGGCTGCCCGTTTACGAGCGGGCTGTTTGAGGCGCGCGAGCGATAAGACGCGACGTTGTAGCGCAGCGCGCCGCTCAGGCGCAGGCGTTTCTGGATGAGTTCGTGCGCGTCCTGCACGTAGAGGCCGCCGAGAATGTAGCGCGCTCCGTTCGGCACGCGCGGGCGCGTGAGCATCACCGTGCCCGCGTTCGGATCGTCGAGCGAGGTCGGCTGGAAGGTGAAAGAGGGCGCGCTCACGCGGTCGCGGTAGAGGTCGCCGCCGAAGACGAAGTTGTTGCGTTTGCCGAACTGCTTGTCGAGAAAGAAACTGAAGCCGACGGTGCTCGTGCGCTCCTTGTCGTGCGTGATGGAGGCGAGCGGGTTGCCCTGCCCGCCCTGATTGACGCGCTCCTCGCGCTGGCTGTTGTAGGAGACGGTGGTCGAGAGGTTGTCGAAGAAGCCGAAGCCCTGTTTGAGATAACGGACGTAACCGAAGTCGAGCATCAGGTTGCGCAGGTCGGCGATGAGATTGCCGTCGCCGCCGAGCGTCTGGTCATAACGCTTGCCGCCGTCCTGCTGGCTGCGCTGGTAGCGGAAGATGAACTGCTGGTCATCCGTCGGCGCGTAGTTCGCGTGGATCGTGCCGCCGTACTGCGTGAAGGCCGTGTCGGTCAGGCGATTCTCACCCGTGATGTTCGAGGGCAGGCCGAGGAAGCGCGTGATGGACGAGTGGCTGTCGATGCCGCCGCCCGGCCTGAGCGTGTTCGCGCGGCGAGCCATGAGGTTCGTGAGCAGGCCGAAACGCTTCGTGCCGTAAGTGATGAGCGCGTTGCTGCCGTAGGAGAGGTCTGCGCTTGAGAAGAAGTTGTTGAACTCGCCGTGCCACTCCGGGCGGTCGAAGCCGAACTCGGGCTGGCGCGAGACGAGTTGGACGGTTCCGCCCAAACCGTCCGAACCGTACTGCGCGGTGTTCGGCCCGCGCAAGACTTCGACGGCGCGCAAGCTCGTCGGGTCGGTGAGGTTGAAGAAGGTGTTGATGCCGCCGCGCTGCGTCGAATTCGTGTAGCGCACGCCGTCCACGTAGACGCCGACTTCCGTCAGGCCGCGCACGAGCACCGAGCCGATGGTCGGGCTGGTGCGCTGGAGCGAGACGCCGACCTCCTCGTCGGCCACCTGCGCGAGCACGGCGGTGGCGCGCTGCTGGATGCTGCTCTCGGAGATGACGTTGACGGACTGCGGGATGCGCGCCCTGTTTTCCGCGATCCCGGTTTCCGCCGTCACCGTGATCTCCTCATCGAAGCGGTTGACTTCGAGCACGACCGCTACGTCCGTCATCTCGCGAGAAGCGAGTTTGACGGGAAGGCGTCGGTTGGCGAAACCGGAATGTGAGACGCGCAGTTCGTAAGTTCCGGCGACCATGTCGGTAAAGTGGAAACGCCCTTCGGAGTCGGTCTTCGCGCTGTTTAAAATGGCTTGCTGCGGGCTGATCAGATAGACCTGCGCTTCGGCGACGCTCGCGCCGGACGCGTCCTTGACCGTGCCGGAGAGACTGCCGCGCCCGTCCGGGGTTTGCGCGCGCGCCGTCGCCGGAGGGAAGGTCAACGAGAGGCTGATGACGATGGCGAGAGTTGTGAGGAATGAAAGCTGTTTAGCCCGTCCGTATTTCATATGTGGTTCTACCTTAATCCGAATCCGCAAATTTTACGCGCCGACGCCCCGCAGCCCGCGCCCGCGTCGGACTGCTCCGAACCCGCGTAGTTGTTGTTAGAGGTTGACCGTGAAGCGCGCCGCTAAAGGGCGAGAGTATCGCCGCGCGCTAATTACTACCAGCCTTCGTAGTTCAACGGCGCGCGGCAGAGCTCGCGCGCGTGGCCTCTACTCAAGCGCGATCACGACATGTTCGAGCGCGCCGTGCAGCGGAACGAGAAAGTGCGGTTGACTGAAGGCGGCCATGGCCGAGACGAGCAGCGCGGCGGCGAGCGCGCCCGCGAGCGCGTAATTCAGAGCGGCGTTCGACGTGTGGTGCGACGGCGGCGGTTCGCTCGTCGCCAGCCGCGCGAGGCGTCGGATGCGCCAAGCGACGCCGCTCTCGCCCTGATCGCCGACGAGGAACGCACCGGCAGGCATCCGGGGCGTCGCACCGGCAGGCACGAGCCGCGCGATCTTGACGAGCGCGCTCGCCAGATCGAGCGCGAGCGACGCGCCGCCCGCGCGCGCCGCGTGTTCGTCTGCCGCCGCTTCGGATTGTTCGACCCACGCGTTGTCGAGCGTGCGGCCTGCGGGAACGAGCATCAGCACGTCGCGGCAGGCGCGCAGGGCTGCGCGCTTCAAGTTATCGTGCGCCGTGAGATGGCCGTGCTCGTGCATCACGGCTGCGCGTAGTTCTTCCGCGCTCAACTTGTCGAACAAATGACCGGCGATGAACAGGCGCGGGCGCGTGACGCCGACGACGGCGATCACCGGAAAGCGATGTTGCAGCCGGTAAACCGGCACGCGGACGCCCGCGAGTTTGACGGGT
>DASPJG010000412.1:0-2759 GCA_035628755.1 Pyrinomonadaceae bacterium | reverse complement strand
GACGCGCCTCGCCGACTTGACGCCGTTCGGGGCGGGTTTTAGTCTCACGCGTCCGGTTGACACGGGGCGGCTGGTGCATCTGACGCTGCCGATGCCGCGCCAACTGCGCTGCTTCGATCACGTCGAGGATCAATACCGCGTCTACGCGCTGGTGCGTTTCATGCGCGCGGAGTTCCCGGAGGGGGCGAGAGCGCCGGGATTCAAGTTCGGCGTGGCCTTCGTCGGCAAGCGTCCGCCGGAGAGTTATCAACTCGATCCGAAAAAGCGTTACGAGGTGTTCGCGCCGGAGACGGAAGGCGGTTTGTGGAAGCTGTTGGAACAGACGCCCTCCACCGGACAGATCGAGAAAAAAGAGTCGCGGCTGAGCGTGCCCGTCGAAGTGACAGTCGAACTGTACGACGAGCGTTGGAACATCACGGCGCGCGAGGAGACCGTGACGGAAAACATCAGCCGCCGCGGCGCAGCCGTTTACACATCGCTCAAGGCCGAGCGCGGAAGCTTCGTGCGGCTGACGAGCGCGCGTTATCAAACTTCGGCCTTCGCCGTCGTGCGCGCGTACCGGACGGGAACCGACGGCATCCCGCGTTTCCATCTTGAGTTCATGGATCAGGAGTGGCCGCTTGAAGAGTTCGGGTGAGATGCGAAAGAAGCGACAGAGTTTGGTGTTTCCGCGCGAGGTGCTGCTCGTTGAAATCGAGCGGCACTGTGCGGAGACGAGTTGCAACGCGCGCGCGCGCGTCGGGCTGACGAAGGAAGAGGCGCGCCTCTACGACGGCTTCGAGTGCCAGGTTTGCGAACGCTGGAACGAAGACGGCCTGACGGAGCGCGACATCCCGGACTGGTGGGAAGAGTTGACCGTCACGGGGATGGCGACTTTGCGCGGCGAACCGTCCGGCAGCAGCGACGCGCCGCAGGCGGGCGCGGCAGCCGACGGCGGGGTGGTCGCGCGTTTGAGCGACGCCTGGCAGCGTCAGGCGCGTCGAGAGGGGCGCGGCGCGTCGTCGCCGCCGGATGCGCCGCGGGATGGGGGAGACGAGTCGCTTTGAGCGAGATGGACACGAGCGTCGTGCGGCGCGGTAGAAAAAGTTCTCCTGCGGGCGAGCGCAGGGACGAGCCTTACGTGCTGCCGCTCTGGGCGATTCGCCTGCTGCGCGCGGCGTTGCGCCTGCTGTTTCGTCTCCTGTGGCGGATGCGCTACGTGGGCGTGGAGAACGTCCCCGCTTCGGGCGGCGTCATCATCGCCGCGAACCATCAAACTTACTTCGACCCGTTCTGGCTCGGCGGCCCCGTCCCGCTCTATTCGCGCTTTCTCGCGTGGGACAAAGTTTTCGACTGGCCGGTGGCCGGAAAACTGATGCGACTGTTGGGCGCGTGGCCGCTGCAAGTGCAGAAGGGCGACCGCCGCGCCATCCGGCGTTCGCTGCAATGGCTGCGCGGCGGCGGCGCGCTCGTCATCTTTCCCGAAGGCGGGCGCGCTTTTTCCGACGGGCAGATGCAGGAGTTCAAGGTGGGCGCGGCGCGGCTCGCGCTCGAAGCCAACGTGCCGATCCTGCCCATCACGATTCGCGGCGGCCATCGCGTCTGGCCGCGCGACTGGCGTTACCCTCGCCTCGGACGCGTCGAGATCATTTACCACCCGCTCCATCACCTGACGCCGCTTCCCGGCGAAGATACGCGCCAGACCGCGCGCCGCGAGTCCGACAAACTTTACGAGATCATCCATTCCGCGCTTTAAAAGCACAGGCGGAAGGATGACGGCTGAAGGTTGAAGAAAAGGCCGCAAGGATGAATAAGAAAACAACGCGCCGTCTGTTATGGCTTGCGCTCGTCGTCGTCGTGCTCGGCGCGCTCGTGTGGGTCGCCGTTCCGGTCTGGACGATTCAGCCGTTCAAGGCGCAGACGCCGGAAGGGTTGAGCCTCTCTTACACGCTGCGCAGTTGGTCGCGCGTGGCAACGCTCGTCGCGCTCGCGCTGGCCGCGCTGCTCGTCATTGCGCTCTGGCGAGAGACGCGCTGGTGGATGAAAGCCGCGCTCGTGTTGCTGCTCGCGCCCGTTGTCGCCGTGACGTGGTTTGCGCGGCAGAACCATTTCGAGTGGATGTTCAAGCCGCTGGAACGGAGCGCATACGTCGCGGCGGACAAGGTTGATTTCGTCGGCGACGATGAGATGGTGCTCGCCGTCGAGGTGAACGGCGACGCCGTGGCTTACCCGATCAGGCAGTTGGCTTATCATCACGTCGTCGAAGACACGGTCGGGGGGCTTCCGGTCGTGTCAACTTATTGAACGCTCTGTCACACCGGTCTGGTGTGGGAAGCGGCGACGGACGGGCGGCGTTTGAAATTTCACCTCACGGGGATCAACAACCAGAACTTCATCATGGAGGACGAGGAGACGGGGACGTGGTGGCAGCAGGTGTCGGGCGAGGCCATCCACGGCGCGCTCAAAGGCCGCCGGTTGAACGGCATCTTTCACGACGAACTGACCTTTGCCACGTGGCGGCGCGAGCACCCGCGCGGTCGCGTGCTGCGACCGTCCGAGAATAACGACGCGTGGCGGAAGTTTTCCGAGCGTTGGGAGGAGCAGACGGCGAAGCTTCCGGTCGTCACGCAGGCGGACGCGCGCGACCGTCTCGCGCCCCGCGCCGTCGTCATGGGCGTCGTCCTGAACGGTGCGGCGGAGGCTTACCCGCTTGAGGCGATTGAGCGGCAGAGTCCGATAGTTGACCGTCTCGGCGGCGTGCCACTCATCGTCGTGCTGGG
>DASPJG010000411.1:0-2699 GCA_035628755.1 Pyrinomonadaceae bacterium | reverse complement strand
GCCGTCGCCACGGCGAAGAACCCGCAAGGGCCGTTCACGGACATCGGCAAACCTTTGCAGTGCGGCAAGTCGTTCGTCAACATCGACCCGATGGCCTACGACGACCCGCGCACAGGCAAGCGTCTGCTCTACTGGGGGTCGGGCTTCGAGCCGCTGCGCGTGCAGGAGTTGGCCGCCGACCGCGTGAGCTTCAAACGCGGAAGCCGCCCGCGCGAGGTCGTGTTTCCGATCAAGACCGAAGACCCCGCGAACTATCAACGCCTCGTCGAAGGCGCGTGGGTGACGGAGCGCGACGGCTTCTACTATCTCTTTTTCTCCGGCGACAACTGCTGCGGCGACAAGGCGCACTACGCCGTGATGGTCGCGCGCTCGCGCTCTGCCGAAGGGCCGTTCGAGACGTTGGCCGCGGCGACGGGCGAGCCGCAAAGCGTCATTCTCGAACTCAACACGCGCTTCATCGCGCCCGGCCACAACTCCGTCATCCGCGACGCGGCGGGCGACGACTGGATCATCTATCACGCGATTGACGTGAGCAAGCGCAACATGGAAGCCATCGCAGGCGACCGCGACGTGCGCCGCATCATGCTCATCGACCGGCTCGTTTACCGCAAAGGCTGGCCGCGCGTCGAATGGGGCAGCCCCTCGACGCTGCCCAAGCCCGCGCCCGTCATAGGCGAAACGCGGGCGACGCGCTAGAGCCGCCCCGCGCGGGTCGAAACCGTTAATGAAATAGTTCGCGCGGTCGGTTAGAATTCGTGTTTTAATTCGCGCTTCACACCACAGGCTGAAATCAGGAGCGGCATGCAACGCAGGCAGATCACTCTCGAAGACGGGCGTTATCTCATCTTCTACACCTTCGCAGAGGAGACGGCGGCGTCTTCAAATTCGGACGAGGGCGCGGGCGCGACGGAACCGTCCGCGCCGAAGGAAGAACCGGGCGCAGAGCCACAGGCGACGGAGGAGCGGCGTGTCTGAACTTCGCTGGAATCCTTTGATGGGCGAGTGGGTGGCGACGGCCACCCACCGGCAGACGCGCACCTTTCTGCCGCCCGCAGACTTCTGCCCGCTCTGCCCCACGAAGCCCGGCGGCTTCCCCACGGAAATCCCCGAACCCACTTACGACATCGTCGCCTTCGAGAACCGTTTTCCGAGTTTGCAACCCGAACCCCCGACGCCTGCCGTCGAAGCATCGGAACTCTACCCGGTGCGCCCCGGCATCGGCGTCTGCGAGGTGCTCGTCTACACGCCGCACCACGATTCGACGCTTGCCGCCGAACCCGTCGAGCAGATTCACCAACTCGTGCAGGTCTGGACTGACCGCTTCCGCGAACTCTCCGCGCACGAGTTTGTCGAATACGTCTTCATCTTCGAGAACAAGGGCGAGGCCATCGGCGTGACGCTCCACCACCCGCACGGGCAGATTTACGCCTACCCGTTTATCCCGCCGCGCGTGGAGCGCGAACTCGAACAGTCGCGCGCGCACCGCGAACGGACGGGTCGCTGCCTGCTCTGCGACATTCTGGCGAATGAGAAGGCCGATGGCCGCCGCGTCGTGGCGGAGAATGATTCTTTCGCGGCCTATATCCCTTTCTTCGCGCGCTACCCCTACGAAGTCCACATCGCGAGCGCGCGCCACCTGCAAGCCCTGACCGATCTGAGCGACGCCGAGCAACGCGATCTCGCCGCCATCCTCAAGACCGTCCTCGTCGCTTACGATAAACTGTTCAATCTCTCGTTCCCCTACATGATGGTCTTGCACCAGCGACCCGCAGACGGCGGCGACTACGATTATTATCACTTCCACATCGAGTTCTACCCGCCGCTGCGCACGGCGACGAAGTTGAAATATCTGGCGGGCAGCGAGTCGGGCGCAGGGATGTTCATCAACGACACGCTCGCCGAAGAGAAGGCCGCCGAATTGCGCGCCCACGTCGCGCCGGTCGTGTGGCAAACGACGCGCGCAGGGGCGGCGGGCGAGCAGGCGGGAGAGGAGGCGGGCGGTGATTGACACGACCGCGCTCCGGCGCACCTTTCAGGATTTATACGGCAGCAGCCCGCGCCTGTTTCGCGCGCCCGGTCGCGTCAATTTGATCGGCGAACACACGGACTATAACGACGGCTTCGTGCTGCCAATGGCGATTGACCGCGAGACGTGCGTTGCCGCCGCCGCGCGCGCCGACCGGCGCGTGCGCGTCTTCTCTCTGAACCTCGACGAGCATACCGAATTCGATCTCGACCACCCCGGCGAGCGCGAGCGCGGCATCTGGCTGGATTACGTCGAAGGCATCGCGCGCGCTCTGGAACGGCGCGGCGTGCGGCTCGTCGGGGCTGACCTCGCCATTAATTCGGACGTGCCGGTCGGCGCGGGGCTGTCGTCTTCAGCCGCGCTCGAAGTCTCGACGGGACTCGCGCTCGCATCGGTCGCGGGCGTCGAAGTAGATCGCGTCGAACTCGCGCTTGCGGGACAGGAAGCGGAGCACACGTATGTCGGCGCGAAGGTCGGCATCATGGATCAATTCATCGTCACGCTCGGTCGCGCCGGTCACGCGCTCCTGATTGACTGTCGCACGCTTGAGACGCAGGCGATCCCCGTCGACACGACCGACACGCTCGTCGCCATCTGCGACACGCGCGTCAAGCACGAGTTGTCTGCGTCGGAATACAACACGCGGCGCGCCGAGTGTGAGCAGGGCGTGGAG
>DASPJG010000410.1:0-3633 GCA_035628755.1 Pyrinomonadaceae bacterium | reverse complement strand
GCGTCTATTTCGGCAAAGAGTTGCGCGACCTCTCGCTTGCCGAAGCCGCCACCATCGCCGGGATGATTCAAAGCCCCGCGCGCTACGCGCCCGACCGCCACCCGGAAGAGTCGCGCGCGCGCCGCGATGCCGTGCTCGCCGCGATGCTCCGCGAGAACTCGATCAACGCCGAAGAGGCGCGCGCCGCGTCGAACGAGGCGATAAGCGTCGCCCCCGTAGACCCGACCGCGCGCGCAACCGCGCCCTACTTCGTTGACTACATCAACCGTGCCGTCGAAGCGCAACTGCGACAGGGCGACGCGGGCGCGGACGAGCGATCCCTGCGCGTCTACACCACCATTGATCTCGACCTGCAACAACTGGCGGAACAAGCGGTCGCGCGCCAACTGGCGCAACTCGAACGAGTTTACAAATCCGGCGATGCACGACCGCAGGCCGCGCTCGTCGCGCTCGATCCAAACACCGGCCATGTGCTGGCGATGGTCGGCGGCAAGAATTACTCCGAGTCGCAACTCAATCGCGCCACGGACGCGCGGCGGCAGCCCGGCTCGGTCTTCAAGCCCATCGTCTATGCGGCGGCGTTGGAGAGCGGCATGTCGCCCGCGCGCCTGTTTACCGACGCGCCACGCGCGTTCGCGTTCGACCGCTACAGCCCCGCCTATCGTCCGGCCAACTACGGCGGCGGCTACTCGATGCGCGACGTAACGATGCGCACCGCGCTCACGAAATCTCTGAACGTCGTCACGGTTGACCTCGCCATGCAGGCGGGCTTGCCGCGCGTGGCCGCGCTGGCCGAGTCGTTCGGGCTGCCCGACGCCCCCGCCTATCCATCGCTCGCGCTCGGCACAAACGAGGCGACGCCCCTTGAGATCGCATCGGCCTATACCGCATTTGTGAACGGCGGCGCGCGCACGCGCGTCTCGCCCATCACGCGCGCCGTTGACGGCAACGGCATGAAACTCTTTGAAGAGTTTTTCCCTTCGTCCGCGCAGGTCGTCAACGCTTCGACGGCCTACATGATCACGGACATGCTCACGAACGTTGTCGCCGAGGGCACGGCGCGCGCGGCGAGCGGGATGTTGAAATTGTCGGCGGTCGCGGGCAAGACCGGCACGTCGCGTGACGGCTGGTTCGTTGGCTACACGCCGCGCCTCGTCTGCGTCGTCTGGATCGGCTTCGACGACAATCGCCCGCTCGAACTCACGGGCGCGGAGAGCGCGCTGCCCGTCTGGGCGGAATTTGTGCGCGGCGCACTCGAACTCAGGCCGGAACTCGGCGGCGCGGCCTTTGTCCGCCCGCCGGGCATCGTGTCCGTCGAGATCGACCCGGCGACCGGGCAACTCGCTTCATCTGCCTGCCCCGAGCGCGAGCGCATCGCCGTCACCAACGCGCTCGCCCCGGCCTCCGAGTGCCTGACGCATCAACCGCTCGTCCCGCTCTTCGCCGCTTACGACGAACAACTACCTGCGCCCGAATTAGCCGTCGCGCTGCCGGATGATTCAACTCAGGCCGCCGGTTCGTCGCGGGCACACGCTTCGGATGAACAGGTCGAGCCTGTAGTTCTGCCGCGGCCTTCGATTCAGACGACGCGAACCGAACAAGGCCGTGGCGGACGCGCCCGGCTCACGAATGATCTGCAAATCGTCCCCGACCGCGCCCCTCCTCAATATTGATCGCGGAGCACGAGCGCGGTTAGACGCCCATCGGCAATCGCGCATCGAAGCGGATCATGTCTCCGCCTCGATGCGCGATTGCTTGTCGCAACTCCGCAGCTTTGCCCTGTCATTGCCTGCGTTACAATTACCGTGTCGCTTGCGGGTCAACTTCCCGGCGTTCGAGGACGACTTGAGCAATGGCGTGTTCGGTGGTGTGAGAGATGGAGAGATGCGCCGTCGTCGCGCCGGAGCGGGCGAAGAGTTCGCGCGCGAGATTGTGGAAGATGACGGAGGGCGCGCCCGACGCATTCGAGACGACTTCGATGTCCTGCCACGCGAGGCCGCCGCTCCAGCCCGTGCCGAGAGCTTTCAGCGCGGCCTCTTTCGCGGCGAAGCGCGCGGCGTAGTGTTGCGGTGCGACCACGCCGCGCCGCTCGCAGTAATCGCGCTCGCCGGAAGTGAAGACGCGTTCGGCGAAACGCGGCGTGCGGCGCAACACCTGCCGCACGCGCGCCACTTCGATAATGTCTATGCCGATTGAGATGATCACGAAAGATTCCGAATTGCTCGCGCGCGCCGGATTCCACTGGCGCGAGCACGAAGGCGTGCGCGTCATCGCGTGCGCGCCGCTAGAGGCGGAGGGCTTCGCTAACGGCTTCTCGACGCGCGCCGGAGGTTGCAGCCCCATCCCGCACGGCGCGCTCAATCTCGCGGGCTTCGACGAAGACGATGCCGCCAACATACATGAAAACCGTCGCCGCTTCCTCAAACTCTTTCGCGGCCACTGGCGGCTCGCCACCTGCCGGCAGGTTCACGGCGTGGACGTGCGGCGCGTTCTTCGCGGCGAGATAGAAAGCGCGCCCGACGCCGGGGCGGAACAACGCTGCGATGCGCTGACCACGAACGCCCCCAACGTCCTCGTCGGCGTCCAAACCGCCGACTGCGTGCCCATACTTTTGGGCGACGCGCGGAGCGGAGCTTGCGCCGCCGTCCATGCGGGCTGGCGCGGCACTGCCGCCGAGATCGTTGTCGCCGCGCTCGCGCGGATGCGCGCCGAATACGGCACGCGCGCCGGAGACGTGCGCGCCTCTATCGGCGCCGCCGCGCTTTCCTGCTGCTACGAAGTCGGCGCGGAAGTGATCGAAACCTTCCGGGCGCGCTTCCGTTACGCCGACGAACTTCTCGTTCCCACGCGCGAGGGACATGCGCTGATTGATCTGCAAAGCGCCAACCGCCGCCAACTCGCCGACGCGGGCGTCTCACCCGCGCGCATCCACACCGCGCCCTTCTGCACCATCTGCCGCGAAGACCTCTTCTTCTCCTATCGCCGCGACAAAAAACTTCGAGGCCGCACCGGACGGCTGCTCGCCGTCATCGGAAGAAACGATGAAGGCGCGACGACGCGCGATGAATAGAAAGCTGTCCGCTCTCGGTAGCCCGCAGTCAGTTGTTCAATTCTAATTTTTAACAACCCGTGTGAGAGCCACACGCAACCGGCGACGGGCAGATTACCGCTCATCATCTCCTGCCGAAGTATTGCCCGTTGATGCGTTTGACGGATTCGTTCGCGCCGACGACGTTGATGCCGAGTTTGACTTCGCGCGTGGTCGGCGGGAAGCACACTTCGTCGTTGCAACTCTGGTAGGTCACTTTCGCGCGCAGTTCGGCCAGCCCCGTCTGGTAGTTGGCCGGAACGATGACGTTGAAGCGCATCACGGCGCGCCCTTCGTAAAGCGACAGAGCCTCTTTCGAGAAGCTGAGACGGCGCACGACGGCGCGCGGGTAGGTGACGGGCGTCACGCGCAAGCCCTTCGGCGCGTCGATCTTCAACACGGTCGGGATGGAGAACTTGGCGGCCTTGTTCGCGTTGACGTGAAAGCCGCGCGGGATGTCGAGGACGACGGCGGCCTGCACGCTGCGCCCGCGCTGTGCTTTATCGGCGGCGAAGAAACCGTTGACGCCGATGTTGGCCTGCGGC
>DASPJG010000409.1:0-2822 GCA_035628755.1 Pyrinomonadaceae bacterium | reverse complement strand
CCACGCGCATCCCCCGCGCGTTGGTCATTAGCGAGCCGTATGATAGTTTGAGTTTCGTGCCGACAATTTTAGCTCTCACCAACCAACTGCCGCCGCCCGCGCAAATCTCGCCCGCCGGATTTGCAGGCCGACCGCGCCCCTATCCCGGACGCGTCATCAACGAACTTTTCGATTTCCGGCAAACTCTCCCGGCGCATCCCTCGACCGGCGCGGCAGTGGGCGCGGCATCGGGCGCGCGCTCCGCAGCGGAGGCCACGCCTTGATCTCGCTCGACGAAAAGGTCGGAACCGCCGCCGCGGCAAAGACGGGCGAACTCGAAGCCGCCGGGGGCAAAAGTCGCCGCCGCCGCGTCGTCGGGGTGCAACTCGTGGCCTTCGCGCTCGGCCTCGCGCTGTTCGTCTACGTCGTCAACCGCGTCGGTGTGCAATCCATCTTCGACACGCTCACGCGCATCGGGCTTGGTTTCTTCGTCTTGCTCGTCATCAGCGGCTCGCGCCATTTCTTCCGCGCCGTCCCGATGTATCTGGCCGTCCCGCCCGGCCACAGGCATTTTAATCTCTGGCAGGCTTTCACCACGCGCCTGAGCGGCGAGGCGATCTCGTTTCTCACCTTCACCGGGCCGATTCTGGGCGAAGCGACGAAGGCCGCGCTCCTGCGCAAGCGCGTCCCGCTCGTCACGGGCGTGCAGGCGCTCGTCGTTGACAACCTGCTCTACAATCTCTCGGTCGCACTCTTCATCCTGAGCGGCGCATGCGTCATGCTCGCGTCTTACAACCTGCCCGACGCCGCGCACTACACCCTGCTCCTTATCGCCACCCTTGCCATGCTGGCCTTGCTCGCCGTAGGCTTGGCCGCCTCGCGCCGCGTGATGCCGCTGACGTGGTTCATCGAACGCCTCGCCGCGCGCGGGTTCGAGCCGCGCGTGCTCGCCAAACGCCGCGCGCATATCAGCGAACTCGAATCCAACGTCTACGATTTTTACCGTCACCATCGCGGCTCATTCTTCGCCATCGTCGCTTTCGATCTCATCGCCCACGTTTCGAGCGTCCTCGAAGTTTACGTGACGCTGCGCATGCTCGGCTTTCGTCCCGGCTTCGACGCGCCCTACGTCATCGAGTCCTTGACGAAAGTGATCAACTTCGTCTTCGGCTTCGTGCCCGCGACTATCGGCGTCTATGAAGGCGGCACGGAGGTCATCCTGCGCACGCTCGGCTTCGCCACGGCGACGGGCGTGACGCTCGCGCTCGTGCGCAAGGCCGGAATGATTTTCTGGACGGGCATCGGCCTCACGATGCTCGCCACCGGCATGCTCCCGTCGGCCACGCGCCGCATCATCGAACGCCACCCGCGTCTACTAAAAGCCATGGACAATCTCGTTCTCTCAAACATCGCACATCGCCCGGCGCGCACACTGGTGAGCGTCGCGGGCATCGCCGTCGGCGTGTTGCTCATCGTGTTCACAGTGGGTTTAGCGCACGGGGTTTTGCGCGAGCGCGGGCGGCGCGAGGCCGGGGTCGGCGCGGAGATCATGCTGCGCGCCTCCGGCACGGTCGGCCTCAGCGGCTCGCAGCCGGTCGCCATGCCCGTCTCGCACGCGGCGGAAGTGGCGCGCATCGAGGGCGTGCGCGCCGCCGTCCCGCTCGGCCAGACCACCGCCAGCAGCGACAGCGGCTTCGGCGTCCGTCTCGTTGACGGGATCGAGTTCGACTCCTACTCGCAACTCGCCGGGACGCGAATAATCGCAGGCGAACCGCTCCCCATGAGCGGCGACGTGGCTATCGTTGACCCGATCTGGATCGAACAGCGCAAGGCTCAGGTCGGCGACACGCTCGAACTCTACGACCGCCCGTTTCGCATCGTCGGCATCTATGAACCTCCCGGCGGGGCGCGCATCAAAATCCCGCTGGCGACGATGCAGGAACAGGTGGGCAGCGAACAAAGCTGCACGAGCATCCTCGTCGCCGCCGCGAACCCTGCGCAACAGGACGCCCTCGCCGAACGCATCCATCAGGCGTTTCCCGAAGACCAGATCATCTTCACGCGCGACCTGCCCGAACTTTACGCGACGGGCGTGCCCGCTTTGAACGTCTTCATCAACGTCGTCGTCGCCATCGCCGCAGCTATCAGTATGCTCGTCATCCTGCTCGCCATGTACACGACCGTCACGGAACGCACGCGACAGATCGGCATCTTGAAATCGCTCGGCATGTCGAACACGATGATCGCGTGGGTGATCGAGCAGGAGGCGTTGCTGGTGAGTTTTATCGGCGTGCTGCTCGGGCTCGCGCTGACCTTCGCGGCGCGTTTCGCACTGATGCGCGTCAGCAGCCTGAGCGTCGAGATCGAGCCGCGCTGGGTTCTGGTCTCGCTGCTCATCGGCGTGGTGGGCGGCAGCATCGGCGCGCTCTACCCCGCCCTGCGCGCCGCGCGGCAGGACGCCGTGGACGCCCTGAGCTACGAATAGCCGCCGCTCGGAATCTTTCCTCTCGACGAGAAAAACTCCGGCGGTCGTCTTTTGCACAGACGACCGCCGGAGTTTTTCTTGCTGCTGCTAAATCAATTTTCCCGTCTATTGTCTGCGCGCACTTCGCGGACGGCACGCGCCATAAAGCTTTCCACGTCGGCCAGCGTGCGCGGGAGCGCGACCGACATGTTGCGGTGGCCGTCCGCAGTGATCACCACGTCGTCCTCGATGCGCACGCCGATGCCCTTATACTTCTCGAACGCCGGGCGCACGGCCTCCGCAAACTTCCGGCTCTCCTCCGTCTTCGGCAGATTGTCGAGCGCGTCGGGGCGGATGTAGATGCCGGGTTCGATGGTAA
>DASPJG010000408.1:0-2060 GCA_035628755.1 Pyrinomonadaceae bacterium | reverse complement strand
CCCGCTCGCGTTGCGCCCTGCGCTGGTGTTTGCCTGCGCCGCCATGCTGCTCATCTCGCTTGCGGCGCACGCGCAGCGGAGAGCCGCCCAGCCGCCCGCCGCTTCGACCGCGACGACGCGCAACGACGAAGCCTACACCGCCAAGATCAAAGAGTACACGACGGAGAAATACTTTTTGACCGAACTCGTCGATCACCTGCCCGCGTCCGACCGCGTGCCGACGCCGGAGAAGGTGCTCGGCTACGTCATCGGCACGCCGAACCGGCTGACCTACACGAAAGACATTCATCGCTACATGCGTGAATTGGAGCGCGCCAGCCCGCGCGTGCGTGTCTTCGTCGCGCCGGAGAAATCGGAAGAGGGCAGGGAACAATTGCTCGTCGCCGTCAGCGACGAGGCCAACCTTGCGAAGCTCGACCGCTATAAAGAGATCACCGCGCGTCTCGCCGACCCGCGCCGCACGTCGGACGCCGAGGCCAAACAACTCATCGGCGAGGGCAAGGCTTTCTACTGGGCTTCGGGCGCGATCCATTCAACCGAAACCGGCTCGCCCGAGATGTTGATGGAGATGGCCTATCGTCTCGCCGTCGAGGAGACGCCGTTCATACAGGAGATCCGCCGCAACCTCATCGTGCTCATCACGCCGACGCTCGAAGTTGACGGGCGCGACCGCATGGTTGACCTCTACAACTATCGCAAGGCCAACCCCGGCAAAAATTCACCTTCGCTGTTGTACTGGGGCAAGTACGTCGCGCACGACAACAACCGCGACGGCCTCGGGATGGCGCTCGCCCTGACGCGCAACATGATGAAGACGTTTCTGGAGTATCACCCGCAGGTCTTGCACGATCTCCACGAGTCCGTGCCGTTCCTCTACACCTCTACGGGCACGGGGCCTTACAACGCGTGGCTCGACCCCATCGTGATTGACGAGTGGCACTTGCTGGCCTATCACGAAGTCGAAGAGATGACGAAGCGCGGCGTGCCCGGCGTCTGGACGCACGGCTTCTACGACGGCTGGGCTCCCAATTACATGTTCTACGTCGCCAACGGCCACAACTCCATCGGGCGTTTCTACGAGACGTTCGGCAACGGCGGCGCGGACACGCAGGATCGCACCGTCACGCAGCAGGCGCAGCGCGATTGGTACAGGCCGAACCCGCCGCTGCCGCGCGTCAAGTGGTCATTGCGCAACAACGTCAACCTGCAACAGTCGGCCATCCTGCTCGCAATGAATTTCACGGCCAACAACCGCGAGCGGTTTCTGAACAACTTTTATCTCAAGAGCAAGCGTGCCGTGGCGAAGGCGTCGAACGAGGGGCCTGCGGCTTACATCGTGCCGGGCGACGCGCCGCGCCCCGTCGAGGCCGCCGACATGGTGAACCTGTTGCGGCTGATGGGCGTGGAAGTTCATCGCGCGACGCGCGAGTTTACGTTGAAGGATGAAGGCGTGGCGGCGCGTTCGACACCGCAGCGCGGCGCGGAACAGGGCGGTGGCGAGCCGAGGGAGCGCGCCGGGGCGGACGCCGCGAAGCCGGTCGAGAAACGCTACCCGGCAGGTTCTTACATCATCCGCATGGATCAGCCCTACTCGCGCATGGCCGACATGATGCTCGACACGCAGTATTACAACGCGAGCGACCCGCGCCCCTACGACGACACTGGCTGGACGCTCGGCGCGATGCGCAACGTGCCCACCGTGCGCGTCAAAGACCGCGCCGTGCTGGCCGCGCCGATGGAACTCCTGACGGCGGACGCGAGCGTGCGCGGGCGTCTCGCGGGCGCGTCGGGCGCGCGTGTCTTCGTCATCAATCACAACACGGAGAACACGCTCGCTACCTTGCGTTACCGTCTGAAAGACGTGCGGATGAGCGTCGCGGAGAGCAGTTTCAAAGTTGGCGCGCAGGATTTCAACGCCGGTTCGTTCATCATCAAAACGGAAGGCAACCCGGCTGACCTGCGCGGGCGTCTCGAAGCGGCGGTCGTCGAACTGGGGCTGACTGCCCACGGCTTCAACGACAGTCCGGCGGTGCGCACGCACGAGATCGGCACGCCGCGCA
>DASPJG010000407.1:0-6264 GCA_035628755.1 Pyrinomonadaceae bacterium | reverse complement strand
CGGCACGGCCTTCTCGCAGCAGAACGCGCAACTCGGACTCAACAACTTTCTCCCGAACCGCATCCAACTCGTCTCAAGTGGCGGCGCGATCACCTACGTCATCCGCGACAACACGGGCGTCACGCGCGACGCCAACGGCGCGCTGAACGCGATTGATCTGGCGACCGGCCAGCCCTCGCTCGGCAACATCGCCGAAACGTTCGAGTTCCGCGCGGTTGACCGTCACCTGCGCACGCCCTACATCCAGCAATGGAATCTCGGCGCGCAGTTCGAGTTGACCAAGAACCTGCTGTTGGAAGCTCGCTACGTCGGCACGAAGGGCACGAAACTCTTGCAGGCGAAGGCGCTCAATCAGGTTTACGATTTGAATAATCCGAACACGCCCGATTACGTCTTCGCCCGCTTCAATCAAGCTTACGAAGCGGCGCAGCGTGGCAACCCGAACGCCCTGCGCGGCGCGTTGCGCGCGGCGGGCACGGAACGCGAGCGCGGGCGCGGCATCGCCTTCGGTTTCCCCAACGCGGTGACGGGCGCGCCCGTGGATTTCAACCTGAGCGACCCGAACGGCTCGATCATCGGTTTCGAGGCGCGCGGGCAACTGCTCGGCTTCAACGTCCCCGAAGCCCTGCTCCTGCAATCCGACGGAAACTCCATCTATCACGGCGCGCAGTTCAACCTTACGCAACGGCTCACACGCGGGCTACAGTTCAACGCCTCCTACACCTTCTCGAAGTCCATTGACACTTCGAGCGCAGACCCCGGCTCGACCGCCGGAGGCGGCAAGCCCGACGTGCCCAACACCGGCTTCATCTTGCAGAACAACTCCAACGACCCGCAGAGCAATCGCGGCCTCTCCGACTTCGACCGCACGCAGCGGTTCAGCCTGAGTTTCGTCTACGACCTTCCGACCTTCGGTTTTACCTCCCGCTTCCTGCGCGGCTTCCAACTTTCGGGCTTCGCGCAGGTGCAGTCGGGCACGCCCTTTTCCATCTTCGCGGCGGAACCCGAAGCCGGAACAGCCGCCGCGCTGACGCCGCTGCGCAGCGGGTCGGGCGGTCTCTTCCGCCCCGGCTTCGGTCGCCCCAATCTCTGCGGCACGCTCGCACAGTTGCGCGAGCAAGGCGACGACCCGACCGAGCGTTACTTCAACCCCGACGCGCTCTGCTCGTCCTTCGGACAATACGGCAGTCTCGGTCGGAACGTGCTGCGCGGGCCGCGCCAGAAGCGTTTCGACCTCGGGCTTTCCAAAACCACCGCCCTCACCGAGCGTGTCGGGCTGGAATTGCGCTGGGATGTGTTCAACGTCTTCAACAACGTCAACTTCGCCAATCCCAACAACGACCTGCAAGACACCACCGACTTCGGCAGGATCACCAACACCGTCGGCGGCCCCCGCGTCATGCAGTTCGGGGCGAAGCTAAAGTTCTAAACCCCGCGCAGCGTAAATCGTGAAGGAGAGAAAACGGGTTTTATCCATTCACGATTTACGCTGCGCCATCATGGTTTTTCCTGAATTTATGAGCACCGAATTGACACCTCTGATGGCGGCGCGCGCGGCGGAGTTTGACGCGGGCGCAAGCGTTTATGACGACGGGCGGCTGCGCGTCGAGCACGATAACTACTACGTCGCCTGCGACGGGAGCGCGCTCCAACTTCCGCGCAAAGAGTTTCTGATCCTCTCGCGGCTCGCGCTCAACGCGCAGCGCATCGTCTCTTCGGAAGACATCTGGCGGCACGCCTGGCCGCCCGCCGCCGCCTTCAACGCCGAGAGCCTCCACGTCCACATTTATCGCCTGCGCCGCCGCCTCGCGCCCTTCCGCGTCCACATCGAAACCATGGTCAACGTCGGCTACCGGCTCGTGACGTGAGAGGCGGGACGCGGAAGTACCAAAGCAGCTTATCTTCCGTTTCGTCTTTCTCCCACCTCATTTCATCTTCCGTTCATCCCGCGTTCACCTTGAAACTTTCAGGCCAGTTCGTCTATAGTGCGGCTTCTTCTTTCAATCCCACGACGGAGCCTGTAAAAAGATGGCGCGTTTCAGTTTTCTGCCCCGCGAGGATCAATATTTCTCTTTCTTCTCGCAGATGACCTCTTACATTTACGATGCCTCGACCATCCTCGTCGAGATGATGAGCGACGGCACGAGCGACTACAACGCCTACGCCCAGCGCATCAAAACCATCGAACACGCCTGCGACGAACTGACGCACACCATCTCCACCAGCCTCAACAAGTCTTTCATCACCCCCTTCGACCGCGAGGACATCTACGAGTTGTCGAGCGCGCTCGACGACGTGGTTGATCTGATTGACGATGCGGCGCGCGCCATGGTCATGTTCAACATTCAGGAGAGCACGCCGCACGCGCGCGCCTTCGCCGACGTGATCCAGCGCATGGCCGTGCAACTCCACGAAATCGTCTCCACGCTCGCGCGCCCCACGGGCATCAACCAGCGGCTCGTCGAAATCCACCGCCTTGAGAACGTCGCCGACGACACCTATCATGCGGCCATCGGCGAACTGTTCCGTCAGGAGGCAGACACGCTCACCGTGCTCAAATTCAAAGAGATTTACGAAAAGCTCGAAGCCGCCGTTGACCGCTGCGAGCAGGTCGCCAACATCATCGAAAGCGTGATCATCAAAAACGCCTGAAGCCTGTCCGTTGTCCGTAGCCAGTTGTCCGTTAGTTTCGTTCCCGGTCAGCGCCAAGCCGAGAGTGAAAAGTTTAGGATCGGGCGACACAAAACAACGGACTACGGACTACGGACAAAAAACAAACTCCTATGTCTGTCACCCTAGCCTTCGTCATCTTCATCATCTTCATCGCGCTCGTCTTCGACTACATCAATGGCTTTCATGATGCGGCGAACTCGATTGCGACGGTTGTGTCGACGCGCGTGCTCTCGCCGGGCATGGCGGTTGTGTGGGCGGCGTTCTTCAACTTCATCGCCTTCGCCGTCCTCGGCACGCGCGTCGCCAAAACCATCGGCGGCGACCTCGTGGAAATCAATCTGATCCAGCAAGACATGCGCCTCTACGTGCTGCTGGCCGCCCTGCTCGGCGCGGTCATCTGGAACTTGATCACGTGGTATCTCGCCCTCCCCACGTCGAGTTCGCACGCGCTCGTCGGCGGCTACGCGGGCGCGGCGATTGCCGCTTACGGCGGCTTCGAGGGCTTGTTGAAGCCGGAGGGCTGGATCAAGACGCTCGTCTTCATCATCGCCTCGCCGCTCATCGGCATGACGCTCGGCCTCATCCTGATGGTCGCGGTCTTCTGGATCTTCCGCCGCGCGACGCCGAACCGCGTGGACAAGCTTTTCCGGCGCGGCCAACTGCTCTCCGCCGCCGCCTACTCGCTCGGCCACGGCGGCAACGACGCGCAGAAGACGATGGGCATCATCACCATCGTGCTCGTTACGAGCGGGATGCTCGAAGCGGGCGCGGGCGGCTCGCTCCCCGAAATCCCGCTCTGGGTCGTGCTGACGGCGCACGCGGCGATTGCCGCCGGGACGCTTTCGGGCGGCTGGCGCATCGTCCACACGATGGGGTCGAAGATCACGAAACTCAAACCCGTCGGCGGCTTCTGCGCCGAGACCGCCGGTGCGCTGACACTCTTCGGCGCGACGCTCGCAGGCATCCCCGTCTCCACCACACACACGATCACGGGCGCAATCGTCGGCGTCGGCGCGACGCGTCGGCTCTCCGCCGTCAAGTGGGGCATCGCCGGTCGCATCATCTGGGCGTGGGTCTTGACGATCCCCATCGCGGCCTTCATCGCCGCCCTCTCGTTCCTGCTCATACGCCTGATGGACAGCTTTGCCTGAACGCGTGCGCGCGCGGCTGTCCGTTAACATAAATTTAAACTCGCGTTCAGGTGCGTGTAACAGCCCGCCGGTATCCTCGGAGTCTTCTTTCGAGTTCCAGACTTCCGAGGAGACTGACGATGTTTCGCACACACCAGACGACGCGCCGCCGTGGCAACGTCGCACTCGCAACCATACTCGCCGTCGGGTTGGCCTTTCTGTCCGCCTGTAGCGGCGAGCGCGCCGACAGCACGACGCCGGGCGCGAGCGGCGACACGGTTCGCTTGCAGGGCGCGGGCGCAACTTTTCCGAACCCGCTCTATCAAAAGTGGCTGAGCGAGTACGGCAAGATCAACCCGCAGGCGAGGATCGATTACCAGTCCATCGGTTCGGGCGGCGGCATCCAGCAGATTCAGTCGCAGACGGTTGACTTCGGCGCATCCGACACTCCTCTGACCAACGAGGATTTAGAGAAAGCGCCGGGCGAACTCGTCCACATCCCGACCGTGCTCGGCGCAGTCGTCATCACCTACAACTTGCAGAGCGTCGCCCAGCCGTTGCGCTTCTCGCCCGATGTCGTGGCCGACATCTTTCTCGGCAAGATCAAGCGTTGGGACGACGCGCGCATCCAGGCGGACAATCCCGGCGTCGGTTTGCCCGCGACGGACATCTCCGTCGTTCATCGTTCGGACGGCAGCGGCACGACCGCCGTCTTCACGGATTATCTGGCGAAGGTCAGCCCGGAGTGGAAGACGAAGCCGGGCGCGGGCAAGTCGATTGATTGGCCGGTCGGCATCGGCGGCAAGGGCAACGAGGGCGTCTCCGGTCAGGTGAAGAACACGCCGAACACCATCGGCTACGTCGAACTCGCCTACGCCGTGCAGACCAAACTTCCCGTCGCGCTCATCAAGAACAAGTCCGGCAACTTCGTCGAACCGTCGCTCGACGCGGTGACGGCTGCCGCCGCCGAAAGTCTGCCGACGACACCCGAAGACCTGCGCGTCTCGATCACGGACGCGGCGGGCGCGAACGCCTACCCGATTTCCAGTTACACTTACATCCTCGTCTACAAAGAGCAGAAGGACGCGGCCAAAGGCAAAGCCCTCGTAGATTTCCTCTGGTGGAGCATCCACGAGGGCGAACGTTTCGCCAGAGATTTACAGTACGCGCCCCTGCCCGCCGAGATCGTCGAGCGCGCTTCGGCCAAGCTCAACTCGATCACCGCGGGCGGGAAGACGCTCCGGGGAGCATAGAAAGTTTCAGGTTTCAGGCTTCAGGTTAAAGACGAAGAACGTCAAACCTCTGTCTTGAAACCTGAAACCTGAACCTCCAACACACCCGCTGACATTCATGCAGAACCCACAGCCAACCATGCCGACACCCGCATCCGCCTACGGTGCGCGTGCGCGCGTGTGGAACTGGCGGCGCGCGCTGTCGCCGACGGGCAACACGGGCGACGCCGTGTTTCGCGCCGTGCTGTTCGGCTGCGCGCTCATGGTGCTCCTGCTCGTCGCGGCGATGATCGCGGCGATGGCCGCCAATTCGCGCCTCTCGCTCCGTGAGTTCGGCTTCGGTTTTCTGACGAGCAGCGAGTGGAATCCGGTGACGGGGCGGTTCGGCGCGCTCCCCTTCATCTACGGGACAATCGTTTCGTCGCTGCTCGCGCTCCTCGTCAGCGTGCCGGTTTCGCTCGGCGTCGCCGTCTTTCTGGTCGAACAAGCCCCGCGCCGCCTGTCGCGCCCCATCACGTTTCTCGTCGAGCTTCTGGCCGCAATCCCGTCGGTGGTCTACGGGCTGTGGGGCATCTTCGTGCTCGCGCCGGTGCTGCGCCAGTACGTCGAGCCGCCGCTGCAAAAGTGGTTCGGCTGGCTGCCGTTTTTTCAAGGCCCGATCACCGGCATCGGGTTGCTCACGGGCGGGATCATTCTCGCCATCATGATCACGCCGATCATCTCGGCGGTCGTGCGCGACGTGCTGGCCGCCGTTCCCGTGACGCAGCGCGAGGCCGCGCTTGCGCTCGGCGCGACGCGCTGGGAAACGACGCGCGTCGTCTTAGCCAACGGCGCGCCCGGCATCGCGGGCGCGATCATCCTCGGCCTCGGGCGCGCCATCGGCGAGACGATGGCCGTCACGATGGTTATCGGCAACCGCGCGCAGATCAGCGCGTCGTTGTTCGAGCCTTCGTACACCATCGCGTCCGTCATCGCCAACGAGTTTACGGAAGCCAGCGAAGCGATCTACCTGAGCGCGCTCGTCGAACTCGGGCTGATCCTGTTTCTCGTCACTTTCATCATCAACGCCGCCGCGCGCCTCCTCGTCTGGAGCGTCACGCGCGCGACGAGCGGCGCGGCGAGGACTTGAAAACCCATATGCGCACGATGCACGCCAGACGCTACGCGACCAACGCCGTGATGACGACGTTGACGGCGGCGTGCGCGTTCTTCGCCGTCGCCGTGCTCGT
>DASPJG010000406.1:0-3038 GCA_035628755.1 Pyrinomonadaceae bacterium | reverse complement strand
CGCTTCGTAGGCTTTGATGCCCGCCTCGCACCTCTGTGCGGGCGACGCGCAGATGAGCTTGAAGAGGGTTTCGTCGTCCGACAGATCCGTCACGCCCGTCACTCCGGCGAGTGCGCTGATGTAGGCGCGCGCCATCCCCAGCCTGTTGAGATACTGCTCGGCTGCCCACATGGCATTGAGATCGTTTGAATAGTCTGGAATCTCAAACCGCTGCGGGCCTTTCCCTGTCTGCACGTAGCCGTAAAACTTCAACGAGCCGCTCTCTCTGGACGGTTCGATACCCGTCCAGCCCATCACGCGCTCGGCGAATCGTATGTGCAGGAGGTCTTTGTAGTGCTCCATATGTTTGCTTTATCCTTGCGTCTCGACGGCGATTCAGCACTGCGCCGTAGATAATATCTTATGCAGCCGCTTCCCATTGATTCGCTCCTGCCGGAAATCGTCGAATCTTTACGCGAGACGCCCCGACTCGTGATCGAAGCCCCGCCCGGCGCAGGCAAAACCACGCGCATCCCGCCCGCCCTGCTGGATTCGGGTCTCGCCGCCGGAGGCGAGATATTGATCCTTGAGCCGCGCCGGATCGCCGCGCGGCTGGCGGCGCGGCAGGTCGCGTGGGAGCGCGGCGAAAGTCTCGGCGAATCGGTCGGCTACGAAGTGCGTTTTGAGAAAGCGAGCGGGGCGCGGACGCGTCTGAAGTATTTGACCGAAGGCATCCTGATGCGTCGTCTGGTGTCCGACCCGCAACTCGGGCAAGCGAGCGTCGTCATCCTAGACGAATTCCACGAACGCCATCTGGAAGCCGACATCGCGCTCGCTTTGTTGAAGCGTCTACAGCAACAGGCGCGCCCAGACCTGCGGATCATCGTCATGTCCGCCACCTTGAACGCCGAACCCATCGCACGCTTCCTCGGCGATTGCCCCGTCGCGCGCTCCGAAGGGCGTCGCTTCGAGGTCGGGATCGAACATCTGGCCAGACCCGACGACAGACCGCTGGCCGCACAGGTTCAGGCCGCCGTGCGCCGCCTGCTCGCAGAGGGCTTGGACGGCGACGTGCTGGTTTTTCTCCCGGGCGCGTCGGAAATCAGGCGCGCGTTGGAAGCCTGCGCCCCTCTCGCCGCGGAGTTTGACCTGCTCGCGCTGCCGCTCCACGGCGAGTTGTCTCTGGCCGAACAGGATCGCGCCGTGCGTCCGGCTGAACGCCGCAAAATAATTTTGTCTACCAATGTTGCGGAGAGTTCCGTGACGATTGAAGGCGTGGCGGCGGTCGTCGATTCGGGGCTGGCACGCGTGGCGCAACATTCTCCGTGGTCGGGTCTGCCGACTTTCAGCGTGGCGCGCATCAGCCGCGCCTCTGCCGTGCAACGTGCGGGGAGAGCAGGCCGGATGCGTGCGGGGCGCGCTCTGCGGCTCTACACGGCGCAGGATTTCGCCGCGCGTGCGGAATACGACGTGCCGGAAATTTCCCGCGCCGATCTCGCTGCCGCCGCGCTTGAACTACATGCCACGGGCATCACAGACCTCAACGCGTTCGACTGGTTTGAAACGCCGCCCGCACACGCGCTGGAACAAGCCGACTCCTTATTGGAACGTTTGGGCGCGCTGGACGACGAGCGCAAACTGACGGCGAACGGCAGGCGCATGCTCGAACTGCCGCTTCACCCGAGGCTCTCGCGCGTGATTATCGAAGCCGGGTCGAGAGGCGTCGAGAGCGCGGCCTGCGCCGTCGCCGCGCTTCTCAGCGAGCGCGACATACGCGCCCGTCACCTGCTGTCGGAACCAAACGGAGTTGAAACCGGGGCGCGCCATAGAGTCCACGGCAAATCCGATCTGCTCGCCCTGCTCGACCTGTTTACGGAAGCCGCCGAAAAAAACTTCGCCCCTGAGAGTTTGCGCCGGTTGAATCTCAACCCGAAGGCCGTCGAAAGCGTCGAGCGTGTGCGGCGACAATTGGAGCGGCTGCTGCGAGCCGGGCGAGGCGCGCGAAGTCCCCGCGCCGATCAGGAGACGGAACTGCTCATCTCGGTTCTCGCCGGTTACCCGGACAGGGTCGCGCGCCGCCGGAAGCTGTCGGACAAAATATCGGGCGACAATCTGGAACTCTCTCTGGCCGGTGGCGGGTCGGCGTTGCTCATGCCGGAGAGCCTCGTGCGCGCGGAAGAATTTCTCGTCGCCGTGGACGCGGAGGAGCGGCGCGGCAAGGGCGCGATGCGCGGAAGCTCGACCGTGGTGCGTCTTGCCAGCGGCATCGAACCTGAATGGCTGCTCGATCTGTTCGCGGAGAGGATTCGTGAGACGAGCCACGTCGAATGGAACGCACAGTCGGAGCGCGTCGAGACCGTGACCCGTCTCGTTTATGAAGAACTGACGCTCGACGAAAGCCGGAAAAGCGTGCCCGGCGGCGAGGCGGTGGCGGAAGTGTTGGCCGGAGCCGCGCTCTCGGCGGGGTATGAAGATTTGATTGACCGGGAGATGGTGAGCCGCTTTCTGGCGCGAGTCGAAGTGACGCGGCAGGCATGTCCCGAACTCGATCTGCCGAATCTGGACGAAGCGGACGTGCGCGCGGGCGTCGTGGCTCTGTGCGCAGGCCGCAGCAGTTTCGCGGAACTGCGGGAAGCCGCGCGCGCCGGGGGCTTGCTGCAAGTTCTGCGTGAGCGTCTAAGCCCGGAGCAGGCGCGCATGCTGGCGCAGATGGCTCCTGAGCGGGCGACTTTAGCGCGCGGCAGGATGGTGCGCATCAATTATGAGAGGTTGAAATCGCCGTGGATCGCGTCGCGCCTGCAAGACTTCTTCGGCATGAAAGAAGCACCGCGCATTGCGGGCGGGCGCGTGCCGCTGGTGCTGCACCTGCTTGCGCCCAACGGGCGCGCGGTTCAGGTCACGACGGATTTAGACGGATTCTGGGTGCGGCATTACGCGCAGATTCGTCGTGAACTGGGCAGACGTTACCCCCGCCACGCCTGGCCGGAAAATCCTCTCGCCCCGCACAAAGCATAAACGTCTCGCCGCGAAGAACACCGCCGGGCATTATCAACCCGCCT
>DASPJG010000405.1:0-5086 GCA_035628755.1 Pyrinomonadaceae bacterium | reverse complement strand
CTCGCCCGTGATCAGCACCGGCAGGTTAGTCCCCGCCACGCGCCCCACAAGCTTCATCATCTCGACAAACGCCGCGCTCTGCCCGACCAGATCAATGTCCGACGTATAGACGTGCGGCAGGAGATCGCCGGTCGTCTGCTGGCGTGCGCGCTTCTCGATGCCGTTCCTGACCGACTGTGAGATGGCCAGCACCTCGTCGTTGTCGAAAGGCTTCATCAGGTAGTCGTATGCGCCGGAGGCGACGGCGTCGAGCGCGCCGACGGCAGAGCCGTGCCCGGTCATCAACACGATCTGCGCCTGCGGCTGTTCCTCCGTGAAGCGTCGAAGCACGGCGAACCCGTCGTTGCCGCCGTCGCCGCCGCCGAGTTTCACATCGCAGAAGACGAGCGCCCACGTCTCGCGGTTGAGCAAGTCGAAGGCGTGCTCCGCCGATGCGGCCTCGCTCACCGCCCAACCGTCCTCGCGCAGCACTTCGGCCACGTTGTCGCGGATCACGGTTTCGTCGTCAATGACGAGAGCTTTCATGTTTTCATTCAACTGTGGGGACATGATTAATTAAAGGATGAAAGATGAGACATGAATAAGAACCGCGCTCAAGCCGCCGAACCGTTGTTTCATTCCTCGTCCTTCAGCCTGATCCTTGCTTACTAAAGACGCGTAATGTCGCCGCCGTTTCAACCTAGCCGATGCCGGTGCTGCCAAAGCCGCCTTCGCCGCGCGCCGTCTCGTCGAGCGCGTCAGCCCACGCGGGTTCGGGCGTGATGATCGCTTCGACGATCAACTGCGCGACGCGCTGACCCGCTTCGAGCGTCAACGCCTCGCGCCCGTGGTTGACGAGCGCGCACACGATCTCGCCACGGTAATCGCTGTCGATCACTCCGGCCAGCACGTCCAGACCGTGCCTCAAAGCGAGACCCGAACGCGGCGCGATGCGCCCGTAAAAGCCGCGCGGCACGGCGACCGACAAGCCCGTCCGCACGGCCACGCGCGCGCCTGCCTCAAGCGTCAACTCTTCGATGGCGAAGAGATCAAGCCCCGCCGCCCCCGCGCTGCCCCGCACGGGCAATTTTGCCGCCGGGTGCAGTTTCAGAAATTGCAGCACGTCCGTCATATGAAAGCCGGGAGGTCAGAATACAGAATACAGGCGTCGGAATTAAAGCGCGAGCGCGATCTTATTCCGGCTCTGCGCTCTGTGTTCTCTTTCAACTTTTCTCTCAAGCCCGCGCTTCGTTGATCCAGATCGGTTTCGAGTTGCAACCCGTCCCGTTGCTGCGCCACTTCGGGCACGACCAGAAATAACTGCCCGCGCTCGACGGCCCCCGCTTCACGGTCGGCATCTCGCACTCCGGGCACGGCGGGCCGTGCTCCGCCTTGACGGCTGATGCCGTCGTCGCCGCGCCGTCGCCCGCGCGCGTCTCGTTGATCCAGACGGGAGCGGCGTTGCACCCGCTCTTGTCGCTTTTCCAACGCGTGCAGCCCCAGAAGTAGCTCTCGTTTTTGAACGGGCCGCGCTTCAACGTCGGCGCGCCGCACTCCTTGCACGGCTCGCCCGTCTCGGGCGCGGGCTTGGCCTCTTCGAGCGCACCCCGTTCGTCGAACCAGCGCACGCCGCGACACTCCGGGTAACGCACGCACGACAGCGACGCGCGCTTGCCCTTCTCGCGCGGGGCGCGCAGCCGCATCGCCGCGCCGCATAGATCGCACTTCGTCGTCAACAATAACTTGCGCTGCTTCGCGTTCTTCGGCGCGTCGCTGATGAAGCCGCACGCGTCGCGCCCTTCGGAGCAGATGAGAAACTTCCCCGCCGCGCTCACGCGTTCGACGAGGAAACCCGCGCGCTCTTCCAGCTTACACTTCGGACAATCCGACGCGTCTTCGGGGCGCGGCGTCGCCGCCGTCGTCGCTCGCTTCGCGCCCTGCTCTCCGCTGGCGCGCTCCATCTCCGCCGCCGCGATCTGCCCGACGAGTTCCGTCACCATCACTTTCACTTCGTCCATGAACGCATCGCGCGCATACTCGCCGCGCGCCATCCGCGCCAGCTTCTGTTCCCAACTGCCCGTCAACTCCGCCGACTTGAGCAACTGCGAAGGCAACAGCTTGATGAGGGCGATGCCCTTCGGCGTTGCGGTCAGGGATTTCTTGTCGCGCGTGATGTACTCGCGTTTTAAGAGCGTCTCGATGATGGCGGCGCGCGTGGCCGGTGTGCCCAGCCCGGAATCTTTCATGGCGAGACGCAACTCTTCGTCCTCCACCTTCTTTCCCGCCGTCTCCATCGCGCCGAGCAGGCTCGACTCCGAATAGCGCGGCGGCGCTTTCGTCTGCTTCGCCACCGCCTCGACGTTCTTTGTCTCCACCGCCTCTTTCGCTTTGACCGGCGGCAACTCCGCATCCTCCGCCTCGTCGTCGCCGTCCGCTTTCTTGCGGTCTTCTCTCCCCGGCGGGTCAACTTCGCGCCAGCCCGCCTTGAGCACCACCGTCCCGCGCGTGATGAACTGCTCGCCCTCCACCGCCGTCGTGATCGTCGTGCGCTCAAGCTCCGCGTCCGGGTAGAAGGCCGCGAGGAAGCGGCGCGCGACGAGGTCGTAGATGCGCTTCTCGTCGGGCGCGAGCGAGTTCGGCTCGATGCGCTGCTTCGTGGGGATGACGGCGTGGTGATCCGTCACCTTCTTGTCGTCAACGTGGCGGCTCGTGAGTTTCGGCGTGCCGCGCGCGAGAATCGTTTCGATGAACTTCACGTAAGGCCCCACCCCCGCCGCCTCGACGTGGGCTTTCAATTCCTGATTGACGCTTGTCGAGAGGTGGCGCGAAGAGGTGCGCGGGTAGGTGATGAACTTTTTCTCGTAGAGCGTCTGCGCGAGTTCGAGCGTGCGCGCGGCGGAGAAGGCGTAGCGCGCGTTGGCGGCGCGCTGCAAGGCCGTCAGGTCATACAGCAGCGGCGCGCGTTCCTTCGACGCCTTCTTCTCAACTTTTTCGACCGCGCCCGTCTTATCCTTGACCTTGAAGACGATGGCCTCGGCGGCGTCCTTATGATCGAAACGGCTGCCCGTCCGGTTGAACCAGGTGCCGCGATACGCGCCCGACGGCGACTCGAAATCGGCGACCACCTCGTAATAATTCGTCGGGACGAAATTTGCGATCTCCTCGTCGCGCCCGACGATCAGCGCGAGCGTCGGCGTCTGCACGCGTCCCAGAGAATAGACGCCGTCGTGTCCCGCGCCGCGCGCCTTGATGGTTTGCGCGCGCGTGGCGTTCAGGCCGACGAGCCAATCGGCCTGCTGGCGCGAGCGCGCCGAATCGCGCAGCCCGCGGTAGTCGGCGGCGGGCTTGAGCCGGTTGAACCCGGCGATGATCTCGTCGCGCGTCAGCGATGAAATCCAGAGGCGTTCGACGGGCTTGCGCGAGCGCGCGAGCGTGTAGACGAGGTCGAAGATCAACTCGCCCTCGCGCCCCGCGTCGGCGGCATTAACCACCGTCGTCACGTCGTCGCGGCCAAGCAGCGTCTTGATCACTTTGAACTGATCCAGCGTCCGTTCCGACGCGTGATACTTAAATTCTTCGGGGATGATCGGCAGCGTCTCCATCCGCCAAGACTTGAACTTCGGGTCGTAATTCTCCGGGTCGTCGAGTTCGACGAGGTGGCCGATACACCATGTCACGATATCGTCCTTGCCTTCGAGATAGCCTTCGCCGCGCCGCGTCGCGCCGAGCGCAGCGGCCACGTCGCGCCCCATCGAAGGCTTTTCCGTGATGATGAGTCTCATAAAAAAGCTGTCAGTGGTCAGGGGTCAGTTGCTTGTGCTGCATTGGCTGAGTTCCTAAAGATTAAATAGAACACTATGAACGAAGAACAACGGACAATGGACAACTGACGTTCTTTACAAACCGGCCATGTCCCACTTGCGCACCACGTCGTTGACGAGCGCGGCGATCTTGTCCGTCACCTTTAAGAAATACTCGTCGGCCTTCTTCTGGTCGAATTTCGGGTAGCCCTGTCCCGGCTGGTAGAGGCCGATTGAAGAGGGGAACGGCGTGGCCGCCCACGTGCCCGCCGCCGGGTACGCGGTGGCGAGATCGTCCTTGTAGCGTTCGGGGTGGACGAGCGTCGGGTCAATCGCCTGCACGAAGGCCGTCTCGTTCAAACCGGCGTGGCCGCCGTCTTCGCCGAAGACCTGCTTCGTTATGTCCGACGCGTAAGACCACCAGTTGACGACGAGCGTGCGCACTTTGCGCTCCGCCGCGACTTCCGCCGCCACCGAAGTCAGGACGGCGGTCTGCCCGCCGCCGTGGCCGTTGATGATGACGATGTTGCGGAAGCCGTTCTTCGCCAAGCCCTCCAAGATTTGTTTGACGAAGGGGCGATAGGCCGCTTCCGTGATCTGAAACGCGCCGGGGTAGGCTTCCATGCTGCCCGTCATCCCATAGGGCAGGACGGGCGCGATCATGGCGTTGGTGCGGCGCGCGATGCGGCGCGCGATGGCGAGCGGCGCGGTGTTGTCCGCACCGTTGTTGACGACGCCGTGCGGTTCGAGCGTCCCCGTCGGCAGCAGCACGGTCTGGATGCGTGAGGGCACGACCTCGCGAAACTCCATCCAGTTGATGCGATCCATCTCGCGCGTCGAGACGGTGTCGGGCGACTCTTTGGTCGTCTGCGCCTGCGCGCACGCGAGAGGCGCGAGCGTGGCCGCCAGTAACAGCGTGAATATCGTCTGCGCTATTTTCATCATGTCATGTCCTCGGACAGGTTTTCGCCAGCAGCCCCGCCAGAAGGGCGTCGCTTGACTGTTGCGCCCCGCCGCGCCATATTTCCCGGCGGCGCAGAGAGAGAGACGGTGATCAACTTCGTGAAGGAGACGAAAGATGTTTTTCTTACTCGACTTAGCCCCGCCGACGCCTCCGGGCAAAGAACCGCTCATGCTGTTAGTGGCCGCGCTCATGGCGACTCTTTTCGCCTGTGCGTTCGTCGCCTCGCTCATCATATTTTTTGTGCGGCGCAGACGCAAAGCCGGACGGCCAACCACGACGGACGATAACGCGCCCGCTCAGGCCGAACCCTCTTTGATGTCGAACTCACGCTAACTTACCACGC
>DASPJG010000404.1:0-3884 GCA_035628755.1 Pyrinomonadaceae bacterium | reverse complement strand
AAAAACAAAAGAGTCCTCGACGCCGGATGCGGCCCCGGGATTTATTCCGAGTGGTTGATCAAACGCGGCGCAGAAATCGTCGCCGTTGACGCCAGCCTTAAAATGGTCGAGTTGGCAAAACGAAGGCTCGGCGGGGCTGCTGAGGTGCGGCAAGCGGACTTGAGCAAACCCCTCGACTTTCTGGGCGACTCATCCTTCGACATTGTGCTGAGTCCGCTTGTTTTAGAATACATAGAGGATTGGCGGAGCGTCTTCGCGGAGTGCTACAGAGTCCTGCGCAAGGGAGGCCACTTTGTCTTTTCCGTCACACACCCTTTCTCCGATTACCTGTACTTCAAGTCGGTTAATTATTATCAGACGGAGTTGGTCGGTTGTGAGTGGCGTGGGTTTGAGACGGTTAAAGTTCACATGCCGAGTTTCCGCCGCCCCCTGAGCGCGATGCTGAATCCGCTTCTCGAAGCGGGTTTCTCCTTAGAAAAAATAGTCGAGCCAAAGCCGACGGAAGAGTTCAAAGAGGCAGACCCGAAGCATTATGAGGAACTGTCACGACTGCCGTGTTTTCTATGCGTGCGCGCCGGAAAGTGAAGGCCGCTGACTGACGATAGCGGTCGAGCGTATGCAAGGAAACCGCAGGCAACTAAGCATGTATGTTCCGCCGGATGCCGCGAGAGAGATCGAGGCGGTGCGAAGGATTGTTGACCCGATCCAAAGCCGCCTGATCCCGGCGCACGTGACGTTGTGCAGAGAGGATGAGCTTGGCGATCTTGCGTCGATCCAAACCCGGCTTCGCCGCGTCCCATTCGAGCCGCTAACCTTGCGGTTCGGCAAACCGGTGGCATTTGCCGGGCATGGCTTACTACTGGAATGCGTCGAAGGCGAAGGCCGTTTCCGCGCGTTGCGTGAGTATCTACTTGCTTCGAGCCGCGTCAGGGATCAGAAGCCGCACATCACGCTGGCGCACCCGAGAAACCCGAGGTCGGCAGGTAACTCGTTGAGCAACACGTCGGCGCTGCCCGAAGTCATAGAGGTGACATTCCCGAGCATCTATCTCATCGAGCAGGAGCGGGGCAAGCCCTGGCAGTTGTTGGAAAAGTATGAACTGCGTAGCATCTAACCGGAAGCAACGGATGGGACGGGGAAGTCAGTCCGGCGCGCGGACGCTCGTCACACAAGGCACAGTTGATATGTTTGCAAAGTACACGGTACTCCCGTTTATTTCAGTCTGCTTGCTGCTCGCCGGCTCGCAGGTAAAAGTGCTGCTTGCGCCTGAACCTGTGAAGGAGCTACCGCCAACCACAGGTCTACACAAGTTAACGAGCGTGAGCGCGTCGCAGGCGGCATCCTTGTGCCGCGCGGATGAGCAAATCCTCTTTAGCTGCAAGGTGGCTGACGCGCGAAAATTAGTCTCGGTCTGCGGCTCCAAGTGGCTCGACGCAAAGCGGGGATATGTACAATACAGGTTCGGGAGAGTGGGCGCGCTTGAGCTTGAGTTCCCACGGGGACGCGAGGCAACGCAGGGAGCCTTTCGCTACATGCACTACTTCCGGGCGCAGGTCGACCGCACCGAACTCAGCTTTGAGAATGGCGGATACAGGTACGTGTTGTATGACTACTACGAGGGTGATGTCAGGCCGGCGATCAAGGAGGCGGGAGTGCGTGTAAGCCCGCCCGGGGGCGAGCAGGAGGCTGTAGAGATAAAGTGCCGAGGCGGAGCCGTGAGCCGTCTCGGCGTTCTATCATCTGTCGTGCCCAATGATGAAGAGGGCGAGTAGTAACAGGCAGCCCTCTATCTCAGCCGCACCTCATAACGGCGTGCGCACGCCCCGGCAGGTGTCCAGAATGAGGCCGCGCATCCAGCGATGCGCCGGATCGGCATCCAGCCGGGGATGCCAGAGCAACGAAACCGTGATCTCCGGGGTGGAGATAGGAAGGGGAAAACTATGCATTCCGGCGCGTAAGCGTCCGGTGTGACGTTCGGGAACGCTGGCGATCAGATCGGAGGCGCGCGCCAGAGCCAGCGCGGTCGAAAAGCCACCGACGATGGTGACGATCTCTCGTTCCAGCCCGAATGGTTTCAAGGCTTCATCAATAGGTCCCTGATCGAGACCCCGCCGCGAGACGCTGATGTGCTTGGCCGCAGCATAACGGGCGGGAGTGATCTTACCCTTGCTCAATGGATGCCCCATGCGCACGACGCCGACGAAACGGTCTCGGAACAACGCCTGCGCCCGCACTTCCGGCCCCATCGTGCTTCCCACAACGCCAGTCTCCAGATCGACGGTTCCATCGCGAAGAGACGTGCTCTCCTTGTTTGGTTTCTGCACGAAGCAGAGGCGCACGCCGGGAGCCTCTTGGCCTACGCGCGCGATCAGGTCTGGTCCGAAGTTCTCAACAAAGCCCTCGCTGGTTCGCATCGTGAACGTTCGGACGAGTTGTTTGAGGTCGGGCGTCTCGGCGGGGCGTAGCACTGCCTCAACGTCCTGCACAAGCTGACTGACCCTTTCGCGGAGTTCGAGCGCGCGGGGCGTTGGCACGAGACCGCGTCCCGCCCTGACCAACAACGGATCACCCGTCGTTTCACGCAAGCGCGCGAGCGCGCGGCTCATCGCCGACGGGCTAAGCCGCAACCGCCGGGCTGCGCGCGCAACGCTCCCTTCCGTAAGCACCGCATCGAGAGTGACAAGCAAGTTGAAATCCGGGGTTGACATGCATTGATTTTAGCTCAGTTTGCTGTTGGTGTGGCGTCAAACGCACGAATGAAGTGCAAATGGTGCGTCTTCCGCCACGTCAAATAAGAAGGTATGGTTCGGATAGTTCTATTTCGAGAGTTGCCAAAAAGGCGGAGGGCATGTTGAATCCAACCATTACGAGACGAGATGAGATTGTAGCTGGAAGCGCGGAACGCACACCTTCTGTTCGCTTCGCGCTGGCCGGGCTTTCGCTGTCCATGCTGCTGTCCTCGCTTGGCACCAGCATCGCCAATGTCGGTTTGCCGACGCTGGCGCAGGCGTTCAACGCCTCCTTCCAGCAAGTCCAGTGGATCGTCCTCGCCTATCTTCTCGCTATTACCACACTGATCGTCAGCGTCGGACGGCTCGGTGACATCGTTGGCCGCCGCCGTCTGCTGCTGGCCGGTATCTTCCTGTTCACGATGGCCTCTGTTCTGTGCGGCGTCGCGCCCAAACTCTGGCTGCTGATCGCCGCCCGGGCGGCGCAGGGTCTCGGAGCAGCCATCATGATGGCTCTCACAATGGCGTTTGTCGGTGAGACAGTACCGAAGGCAAAGACCGGCAGTGCTATGGGGCTGCTCGGAACGATGTCCGCCATCGGCACCGCGCTCGGCCCTTCGCTCGGCGGGGTACTGATCGCCGGACTCGGTTGGCCGGCCATCTTCTTCATCAACGTACCGCTGGGCATCCTGTCTCTGCTACTCACGCATCGCTACCTGCCCGCTGATCGCCGGGACACGAAGACGGATCAACCCGGCTTCGACCATGTGGGTACGCTACTGCTCGCCCTGACGCTCGCCGCTTATGCACTCGCCATGACGACGGGGCGCGGGAGTTTCGGCCTACTCAACGTGGCTCTGCTGTTGGCCGCTGTCTTCGGAGTTGGCCTCTTCGCACTCGCCGAGGCGCAAGCCGCGTCACCTCTGATCCGGTTGGCGATGTTCCGCAATCCGTTACTGAGCGCGGGCTTCGCCATGAGCGCACTGGTCACGACCGTGGTGATGGCGACGCTGGTGGTTGGCCCTTTCTATCTCTCCGGCGCGCTTGCGCTCGACGCAGCCCGTGTCGGACTCGTCATGTCGTCCGGCCCCATTGTCGCCGCGCTGGCGGGCGTACCGGCTGGCCGCGTCGTAGACCGCTTTGGCGCACACCGCA
>DASPJG010000403.1:0-2542 GCA_035628755.1 Pyrinomonadaceae bacterium | reverse complement strand
CGCCGATTTGAGGCCTGAGACTTGGGGCTTGAAACTTGAGACCGGCAGCTTGATCAGAGGCATCCTGACGCGGCTTATGATACTCTAAACAAGTTCACTCTCAACACATTTAACCTTTTCGAGGAGCAATATGGATTTCAGAAAACTATCGCGCGCACTGCTGGCCGCGCTCATCACTTTTTCATCTCTGGCAGGTGTCACCGCTCGCGCCGACGAGGGCATGTGGCCTTTCAATCAAGTGCCGCGCGCTGAGATTAAACGCAAGTATGGTTTTGAAGTCACCGACGAGTTCCTCAAAAAACTGCAACTCGCTTCGGTGCGCTTTCCCAACGGTTCCGGTTCGTTCGTCTCGCCCGACGGTCTCATCCTGACCAACTATCACATCATCGAAGACGCCGTCGGCGAACTGAGCACGGCGGAGAAGGATTACGCCAAGAACGGCTTCGTCGCCCGCACGCGCGCCGAAGAACTCAAGATTCCCGGCTACGAACTCAACGTCCTCCAGAGCATCGAGGACGTGACGGATCGCGTCAACGCCTCGGTCAAGCCGGGGATGTCGGCTGGCGACGCCTTCGCGGCGCGCCGCACGGCGATTGCCGCCATCGAGAAGGAATCAACCGATAAAACCGGCCTGCGCAGCGACGTGGTGACGCTCTATCAGGGCGGCAGGTACAACCTTTATCGTTACAAGAAATATACGGACGTGCGGCTCGTCTTTGCGCCCGAATTTCAGGCCGCGTTTTTCGGCGGCGACCCGGACAACTTCGAGTACCCGCGCTTCAACGTTGACATGGGACTCGTGCGCGCTTACGAGAACGGCAAGCCCGCGCGCCCCGACAGCTATCTCAGGTTCTCGAAGGAAGGCACGAAGGAAGGCGACCTCGTGTTCGTCACCGGCCATCCCGGCTCGACGCAACGCCTGAACACCGTGGCGCACGTCGAAGCTCTCCGCGAGACGAGCATCCCGCTCGTCATCCGCATGCTCGAACGCCGCGAAGCTCTCTTGAAGAAGTACATGGCGATGGGCGAGGAGCAGACGCGTCGCGGCCAGAACGAACTCAACAGCACGCAGAACGCGCTCAAAGTTTATCGCGGCCAACTGAGCGGCTTGAAAGACCCGTCGCTCATTGCCTACAAGCAGAGGTCTGAGGACGCGCTGCGCAAGGCCGTGATGTCGAACCCGCAGCGGCAGAAAGAGTACGGCGACGCGTGGGACGCGATTGCCAAAGGCCGTCGCGACCTGTCGGCCTACGAGCGCGACCGCCGCTTTCTCGACCTCGCCGCCGGTTTCAACACCGTCCTCTTCAACTACGCGCGCACGCTCGTGCGGCTCGCGGAGGAGAGCACGAAGCCGAACGCCGAACGCCTGCCCGAATTCACCGACGCGCGCCGCGCCTCGCTCGAAAACGTGCTCTTCGCGCAGACGCAGATGTACGACGATTACGAGAAGATGAAACTCGCCGACTCGCTCGACTTCATGCGCGAGGCTTACGGCGCGGATCACGAACTCGTCAAACGCGTGCTCATGGGCAAGACGCCCGAAGCGCGCGCCGCCGAATTGATTGACGGCTCGAAGTTGAAGGACGCGGCCTTTCGCAGGCAGCTTGCGGCGGGCGGGAAAAAGGCGATTGACGAATCAACCGACCCGATGATCCAGCTTGCGCGCAGCATTGACCGCGAGGCGCGCGAGTTGAGCAAGCGTTACAACAACGAAGTGCTCGCCGTCGAACGCACGGCTTACGCCAAGATCGCGCGCGCCCTGTTCGAGACCGAAGGCGACAAGATTTACCCGGACGCCACCTTCACGCTGCGCCTCTCCTACGGCGCGGTCAAAGGCTACACCGAGGACGGCAAGCAGGTTGCGCCCTACACCACGCTCGGCGGGCTTTACGAGCGCGTGAATTTGAAGGGCAACAAGTTCCCCTACGTCCTGCCGCCGCGCTGGATGGAGAAGAAGTCGGCGGTCGATCCGAAGACGCCTTTCAATCTCGTCTCGACCAACGACATCATCGGCGGCAATTCCGGCTCGCCGCTCATCAACAAGCGGGGCGAACTGATCGGCCTCGTCTTCGACGGCAACCGCCAGTCAATCGTCGGCAACTTCTACTACGACGAGTCGATCAACCGCACGATTTCCGTGGACTCGCGCGGCATGCTCGAAATCCTGACCAAGATTTTCGACGCCAAAGAACTCGCCGACGAGTTGACGAAGTAAATCGCGTCGAGAGTTCGGACGAACAACGATGAAGGCGGGCGGGGAATGATTCCCCGCCCGCCTTCAATTTTTTGCGCGGCTCAGGTTCGAAGCAGGTAACACGCGCAAGGGCGCGCGTCATTGCCAGCCGCCGCGTTCGTTCATTCCGTCACGTTGCGATCAAAACTGAGGGCGCGGATGGCGGCGTCGAGTTGGGTTTGGAGTCGCCCGCGTTCCTCGCCCGCGGCCTGCCGCTCCTTCGTCAGTTGTTCGATGCGCGTCTCCTGCTGGTCGGCTTTGGCGACGTAGCGCGCGATGAGTTGTTTGGCTTCGGCGGTTTGCGAGAGC
>DASPJG010000402.1:0-7188 GCA_035628755.1 Pyrinomonadaceae bacterium | reverse complement strand
GAGACGCTCCGGCACGCGCGGTGTCGTTTTCGGCTTCCGTTCTGGGTGGATTCCTGCGCGCCGCGTCCGCGCGTGAAGTGCTGCGCGCGCCCGCTCTCGTCCTCGCGGGTCTGGGATTCGGCGGGGCATTCTTCGCGGCGGCGGGGGTCGGTTCAGGCGTCGCTTCCGCCGCTGGCGGTTCTTCTTTCGCCAGTTCCGCGACGGGTTCTTCGATGCGCGCGCCTACCGACGAGACGCGCCTGATTTTCCGGTTCGCGCCCGCCGCTGCCGGAGTGGACGACGGGTTCGCGGCTGTGGACTCGTCCGTCGCGTTCGCTCCCGCGGCGAGACGTTCGGCGGGTCTGAACGCGCCGCCGAGACGGATGCGGTAAGTGCCTTCGGCATCGTTCGGCGTGCGTGCCTGCACGCGCAGGATGAGCGGCTCGTCGCGGCGCAGGTAGACGGTCTTCGTACTCCGGTTCGCGCTCGTCCCGGCGTAGAGCGTCACCTTGGTCAGCGGGCGCATGTTGCCCGCGAGGAAGATGTCTACGTCGCCTTCCAGATTAAAGCTCTCGACCGTGAGTTCGAGGTCGCCTTGCAGGCCGTTGAAAGTGTAGAAGAAACGCGTCAGGCGTGGGTCGCCGATGTCGAGCGGGGCGATGCTTCCGGTGATCTCGTTGGCGAGGACGGGCGTCGGAGAGTTCAGATCAATAGACTGCGCATTGAACGACGACGCCGCCAGCAGAACGAGGGTCGCTGCCAGAATCAGCCGTCGCGTCCTGATTTTGAGTTTGAAAGCGGTAAAAGGCATCGGCGTATCGCAAGAAGAAACTGAACGTCTCAGAGTTTAACAGCCTCTTTGTTTGCGAACAAAGCGCGGGCGTCGGGAACCCGGATTCCAAAGCAGATTCTTCACGACGGGTAAAGTCGGGAATCACACCGGCCAGACACTCATACTCTGGACTACAAATAGGGAATGATGTCGAACATCGCCTTCCTGATTCCGAACTTGCACGCCCCTTCTCCGTCGCCTCTCGGGTAAGGAACTATTTAAGGACGAGACAAAAACACCCCGTCCCCAAGATGTCTTACTAACATCTCGGGGGCGGGGTGTTGATGCCGAAGGGGGGACTCGAACCCCCACGAGTTACCTCACACGCCCCTCAAACGTGCGCGTCTACCAGTTCCGCCACTTCGGCTGATGAAATTGTCAAAGTCGGTCGCTGCCGTCGTCTAGGTTGGAGCAGACGACACAAACGAATCGCTCAGGTTACTGGTTCTGCTGCTGCGGCGACGATTGCGGCTGAGCGTTGTTCGCGTTGCCGTCCGTCGCGTTCGTGTTCGCGGCGGGCGTGGTCGCTTCGCCGCCGCTTTGCGTCGTCCCGGTGGCGGGCGCGGCAGTGTTCTGCGCAGGCGCGGCGGGCGACGCAGCCGGTTGCGCCGGTGTCACATCGGACTCGCCCGAGACGACCGAGCGCGAACCCGTGACGATGGGCAGCGAGAGCACCAGAGCGATGAGCATGAAGAGCGCGGCGGCGCCAATCGTGACCTTCGCGAGGACGCTCTGCGTGCCGCGCGGCCCGAACGCCGTGCTCGACACCGAACTCGTAAACAGCGCGCCCGCATCGGCCTTGCCCGGCTGCAAGAGCACCGCGACGACCAGCACGAGGCACGACAGAATAAACAGCCCGTATAAAAGATAAGTCAACAAATCACGATCCTCGATTCAAACTAACTTAAGCGTTGTAATGCACGATCCGCGCGAAGGTCTCGGCTTCCAGACTCGCGCCGCCGACGAGTGCGCCGTCAACGTCCGCCTGTTTCATCAGTCCGGCGATGTTGTCTGGATTGACCGAACCGCCGTAGATGATGCGGAGCGCGTCGGCCAGTTCCGGCGAATGCCTCTCCGCGAAAACGCGCCGGATAAACGCATGCATTTCCTGCGCTTGTTCCGGCGACGCGGTATGTCCGGTGCCGATCGCCCAGACCGGCTCGTAAGCGACGATGATACGGGCGAGGTCAGAGGATGTCAAACCGCGCAAGCCGCCCTCGACCTGCCCGCGCACGACCGATTCCGCGTTCCCCGATTCGCGCTGCGCCAGAGTCTCGCCGACGCAAACTATCACCGTCAAATCCGACGAGAGAGCCGCGTGCGCCTTGAGATTGACGAACGTGTCGGTCTCGAAATAATGCTGCCTTCGCTCCGAGTGGCCGACGATAACGTGCGTTGCGCCCACGTCTTTCAGCATGTCCGCCGCGATCTCGCCCGTGTGCGCGCTGTGCTTGATCTCGGTCGAGCAGTCCTGCCCGGCGATGCGGATGTTCGATCCTTCGAGGCGATCGGCGACGGTCTTGAGCGACGTGAAAGTCGGGGCGATGATCACCTCGCAATGATTTACGTTTGCGACGAGCGGGCGCAGACTGATCGCCGTGGCGACCGAATCGGCGACCAGTTTGTACATCTTCCAGTTTCCGGCAATAACAGGTTTTCGCATAAGTCAGCAATCAGCGGTCAGCCTTTCTTCCCAGTTTTGGCCGGGGGCTGGCGGCTACTTGTCGTTGAGCGCGGCGACGCCGGGCAATTCGTCGCCTGCGAGAAATTCGAGCGTCGCCCCGCCGCCGGTGGAGATGTGCGTGATGCGTTCGGCCACTCCGGCCTGCGTGATGGCGGCCACCGAGTCGCCCCCGCCGACGATCACCGTCGCGCCCCTGTCCGCCGCTTCCGCCACGGCGCGCGCGATGCCAATCGTGCCCTCGTCGAAACCGAGTTCCTTCTCCTCGAAGACGCCCATCGGGCCGTTCCAGATGATCGTCCGCGCGTCCGCGAGAGCGCGCGAAAAGTGCGCGACGGTTTCGACGCCGATGTCGAGGCCGACCAGCCCCGCGTTGGTGAATTCGATGGGAATCGTCTTCTTGCTCTTGAGCGGTTCGTAGCTGTCAACCACCTGATGATCTGTCGGGAGCAACAATTCGACGCCCGCCTGCGCCGCCTGTTCTTTGATTTCGCGCGCCGTCTGCAACTTGTCGTCTTCGACGAGCGACTTGCCGACCGTAAAGCCTTCGGCCTTGAAAAACGTGTAGGCCATCGCGCCGCCGATGAGAAGTTTGTCAACGCGCCGCTTGATGAGCGCCTCGATGACCGCGATCTTGTCCGACACTTTCGCCCCGCCGAGAATGGCGACGAAAGGGTGTTCGGGTTCGTTGATGACGCGCCCCAGATAATCGAGTTCTTTCTGCATCAGCAGACCGGCGGCGGCCTGATTAACGTGCTTCGTGATCCCTGCGGTGGAAGCGTGCGCGCGGTGCGCCGCGCCGAAGGCGTCGTTCACGTACAGGCCGTCGGACAAGCTCGCCAACTCTTTTGCGAAAGCCTCGTCGTTCTTCTCTTCCTCCGCGTGGAAGCGCAGGTTTTCGAGCAGCAGCACGTCGCCGTCGTTCAGCGCGTCAACTTTCACCCGCGCCGCTTCGCCCACACAGTCTTCCGCGAAAGCGACTTCCCTGCCGAGCAATTTCGAGAGGTGTGCGGCGACGGGGCGAAGGCTGTACTTCTCCACGCGCTCGCCCTTCGGCCTGCCCAGATGCGATGCGAGGATCACGCGCGCGCCCTCTCCCGACGCGTACTCAATCGTCGGCAGCGCGCCGCGCACGCGCGTATCGTCCTCCACCATGCCGTCCTGCAATGGCACGTTGAAATCGACGCGGATGAAAACGCGCCTGCCCTTCAAGTCGAGGTCTTTGATTGATAGCTTCATAAGAAAGTGAATCGTGAATCGTCAATCGTGAACAGAGAAAAGCGGTCTTCTTTCTATTCACGACTGACGATTCACGATTGACGATTCACATTCCTTTTTGCGCGATGAACTTGACGAGGTCGCGGACGCGGCAGGAGTAGCCCCACTCGTTGTCGTACCACGCGAGCACCTTGACGAGGTTGCCGCCGATAACTTTGGTGTAGTCGGCGTCCACGATGGACGAGTTCGGGTTGCCGCGAAAATCTATGGAGACGAGCGGCTCGGACGAGAAGGCGAGGATACCTTGCAGTTCTTCGCCCGCGGCGTTTTTGAGCGCGTTGTTGACCTCTTCGGTCGTGGTCTCGCGCTCGACCTCCATCACCACGTCAACGAGCGAGACGTTCGGCGTCGGGACGCGCACGCTGATGCCGTCGAATTTCCCCTTGAGTTCGGGCAGGACGAGTGCGACGGCTTTGGCCGCGCCCGTCGAAGTCGGGATCATGGAGAGTCCGGCGGCGCGCGCGCGGCGCAAATCTTTATGCGGCAGGTCGAGCAGTTGCTGGTCGTTCGTGTAAGAGTGGATGGTCGTCATCTGCGCCGTCTTGATGCCGAAATTCTCGTGTATGACTTTGGCGACGGGCGCGAGGCAGTTCGTCGTGCAGGAGGCGTTCGAGATGATGTGGTGCGCCGTCGCATCGTACTTGTCGCCATTGACGCCGAGGACGATGGTGATGTCCTCGTTCTTGGCGGGCGCGGAGATGATCACCTTCTTGACTGTGCCGCGCAGGTGTTTGCGCGCGTCCTCGGCATTGGTGAAGCGGCCTGTGGATTCGATGACGATTTCCGCGCCGACCGACTCCCAATCAATCGCCGCCGGGTCGCGTTCGGAGAAGACGCGCACTTCGTCGCCGTCAACGGTGATGCTGTTGTCGGTGGAAGTGATCTCCTGTTCGAGATTGCCGAGCACGGAGTCGTATTTCAGAAGGTGCGCGAGCGTTTTCGTGTCCGTGATGTCGTTGACGGCGACGAAATCAATCTCCCTGTCTCCGAGCGCGGTGCGCAGGATATTGCGCCCGATGCGCCCGAAACCGTTGATGCCGACTTTCACTGCCATGTTAATCCAGCCTCCTCACCATCGTTATTAAGTTAAGAGCGGCGGGTTTGCCCGTTCGAGCGGTGCGCCGGAGCGCGCGACACACGCCGCGCCCGGCCTGAATGCTCGTGCTCTTAACGTGAAAATGATGTTGCAATATAAGATTGGGAAGATAATGCGCGCGCGCAGCGACTGTCAAGGAAGCCCGCACGCCGCGAGTTTTTCAGCCCAAACCGCGGGGCGTGGCGGCGCGCCCGGCGTTTCGATATTGGGATGGCCGTTTGACGTTTTTGCGAATCCCGCCCGGTCGCACGCCGTCGAGAGCGGCGCGCACGCCCGCCAAAGCTGCGTGTTCTGACGTGGCCTTCGAGTTGCCTTAAGCATACGTAATTATGAAACTCCCCACAGACAGGCGTCGTAGTAGTGAACTGACCTGAGGTGTTGAGTTTGAAGGTTTAAAGTAGACCCCGCCCGCGGTGGGAAGACAAGCAAAGTTTCAGTTGAGGAGTTTCCGGTTTGATGTTCAGTAATCGCATGCGTTCAACCTTGCAGACGGCCACGATTTGGCTGGCAACCTGCGCCGTCGCGCTGGCGCAGACGCCCGCGCCGTCTCAGCCTTCCCCGGCGCAGCGCGACGCAACGCGTCCTCCGGGGTCAGAGCAGCGTCAGACCGTCCCGGATCAATCGCGCCCGCGCCCCTCCGACCCGACCGCGCCCCCGGCCACGCAGCGCACCTCGCCGCAGACGCCGCCGGGCACGACCGATCCCGCGCCGCGACCCGCCAACCCCGTCATCACGCCTGCCGAGCCGCAGACGCCAAGCACCATCACGCCGCAGGTTTCGCCGACGCCGGACGCGTCGCCGCTGCCTTCCGATGCGCCGCCGGGCGACCCTGCGTTCCCGGCCACCGAGCGTCGCCCCGTGCCGCCGATGCCGTCGCTCGTCCGCCTCGGCGTGCAGAGCAGCAACACCATCGCGCTCACGCTCAACGAAGCGATTCGCCGCGCGCTCGCCAACAACAACGAGATCGAAGTGGCGCGCAACGACGTGCGCTTGGCCGAATCAATTTTGCGCGGGTTTGAAGGCGTCTACGATCCGGTGCTTCAGTTCAGGCCGGAAATTGACAACTCCGTCCGCCCCGTCATCAACATCTTCGGCGGCGCGGATCAGTCGGGCACGGTTTCCACCACCGACATCAACAATAATCTTCAGGTCTCGAAGCAGTTCGCCAAAGGCGGCGGCAACTACTCTTACTTTTTCAACAACACGCGCGAGAAGACGAGCGCGAGCAACACCACGCTCAACCCTTTCCACTCGGCGAGCCAGGGCATTCAGTTCACGCAGCCCCTGTTTCGCAACCGCTCGATTGATCGCAACCGGCAGCAGATTCGCGTCCAGCGCAAGCGCGTCGAACAGTCGGACGCGGACTTTCGCATCCGCACCATCGGCGTCATCTCCAACGTGCAGCGCGTCTACTGGGATTTGGTCTTCGCCCTGCGCGACGAGCAGAACCAGATCGCGAACCTGAATCTGGCGCGGCAGAATTTCCAGCGCACGGAGGCCAGCGTCGCCGCGGGCGCAGCCGCCCCGCTCGAACGCGCCGAGGTGCAGACCGAACTCTCGAACCGCGAAGCCTCGCTCCTGATCGCGTCGCAAAACGTCTCCATCGCAGAGAACAATCTCAAGCAGCTTATCCTGCGCGACCCGCTCGCGCCCGAATGGTCTGCCGCGCTCGTGCCGACTGACGAGCCTGCGTTTGACGAGACGCCCGTTAATCTCAACGACGCGCTCGCCGAAGCGCGCACGAACCGCCCGGAACTGCGCCGCCTGAAACTTCAGGAAGAGATCAGCAACATAGACATCCAGTTTTTCAAGAACCAGACGAAGCCCGTCGTTGATCTGACCGGCACGTTCTCCACGACCGGCCTCGCCGGTTCGCAGCAGACCCTGTCGGGCGCGAACACGCCCTCGCCCCTTATCTCCGGCAACCCCAATACGAACGCCAGCGCGTTCCTGCTGCGCCAACTCCAAAACAATAATTTGATCATCGAGCCGATCCCGCAGGTCACGCAGACGCCAGCCGCCCCGCCCCCCTTTCTCATCGGCGGCTATGGGCAGACCTTGCAAAATCTCTTCGGCTTCAAAACCCGCAACTTCGTCGCCGGGGTGACGATTCAACTCCCGTTGCGCAACCGCACGGCGGAGGCGAACCTCGCGGGCGCGCGTATCCAGAGAGAGCAACTCGTTGCCACGATGCGTTCGCAGGAACAAAACGTAGAGGTGGAAGTGCGCAACGCGGCGCAGGCGGTCGAGACGGCGCGTCGGCGCGTTCTCGCAGCGCGTCAGGCGCGCGAGAATGCCGAACTCCAACTCACCGGCGAGCAA